>CACZQZ010000142.1 GCA_902783405.1 uncultured Erysipelotrichaceae bacterium | reverse complement strand
AGAAACATCTGTCCATATTAAATGAATATCTCTAAGTTTTTTATATAAATCATATAATTCTTCTGTACTTATATCTGTTTTAGTATCCACTTTTTCATTTACTTCTATGAAAAAAGATAAATCTTCATTAATCGGAAATTCTTTTCTAAGTAAAGTAGCAACAATATAAGGATTATTTGGAAATTTTGTAGTAGCTCTATCTTTTCCAATCTTAATTACTTTGTCACCAATCCCTAAAACAGAAGAATACTTTCCAGTACCTAAATATTCAATTTCATTTTCATGTTCATTCTTACAAATATCTTGAATAATAAGATTTACAACATCTATAATTGTATTTAACTTTTTTTATCTTCTTCTAATAAATCATCTTTACAAAATTTCATATATAAATCTATAATTAAAGTTTCTATATCTTTTTCATTTTCTATTTTATTCATAAGACCATCTCTATTCTATAAGAATTATAACATTTAATTATATGTTTAGTAAAGAAATTATAATGGATATGTAAAAAAGGTGCTGATAAATAATGAATAATTTAGAAATTAGTAATAAAACTTTTGAAGGTATTAAACATATAGATAAAAATGAAATTTTGTATGCTAGATAATTAATGCCTGGAAAATTATCTACATCTAAAAAATGTTTAAAAAAAATTAATTTATTTCAATATAAATAATATCATCAAAATTAATAATACTATCAAGTAAATAGATTTTTCTATAAATAAAGTCTATTTTTTTTATGATTCCGCTTGTTTTAATATATTCTATATTATAATAATAACCAACTGTAACATTCATATTCTTTTCTAATTTTAAAATCATTTGATTTAAAAGATTACATTCATCTTCTAATAAATCTTTTCTATTTTCTTTTGTCTTTTCTGCTAATAAAAGCATTTCTTTAAAACCTTTTAATGAATCAAAAGGTAAAAATTGTTTTGCTCTATCACTCTGCATTATGTCCCCCTATTAATTTATTTCTAGAAATTTGAGTAGCTCCTTCCATATAACTAAGTCCTCTTAAAATCGAATTTTTTCCAAATTTATTTTTTAAAAAAATCATAGTCTCTTCTACTTTACTATCTTTTTCTTCTATTTTATATTGATGAAATAAGTCTAATTGTTCATACTTCTTTTCGCCAACATTACCAAACCAAATTCCTATTTTTCTAATTTTATAATTAGGATTTATTCTATAATCATATTCTTTTATTAATTCATTTAAAATGATAGTATAACTGCATGTAGATTGATTTAGTTTTTTAGTAAATTTAACACCTGGAATTATATCTTTAGAATAACCAACATAAAAACCTATAACATCTGTACATAAATGTTTTGATGAAAGCTCTAATACTAAATTATCAACCATTTCAGTTAAAACTATTTTAGCTTGCATATCATCATAATCTTTCTGTAATATTTGGTGATTTGAAAGTGATTTTGTCTTTGGTTTATATGCTTTAATATCTTTTATCGTACAAGGTTCTATTCCTTTTGAATGATCAATTAATAATTTAGCGTTAATTCCAAATTCTTTATATAGAATTTTTTCATTTGCATGAGCAATATCATACATATCTTTTAAATGTAATTTATGAAGTCTATTTAAAGTACCTATACCTATTTGCCAAAAGTCAGTTAAAGGTGTATGATGCCAAAGTTCTTTTTTATACTTTTCTTCGTCTAAATAACCTATATGACATGGACTGTGCTTTGCTGTAATATCTAAAGCAATTTTTGCTAAATAAAGATTAGTTCCAATTCCAGCAGCACTTGTTATTCCAGTTACATCAAAAATATCTTTCATGATTGTTTTAGCAAGTTCTTCAGCAGTCATTTGATACATCTTTAAGTAAGAAGTCACATCTAAAAAAGCTTCATCAATTGAATAAACATGAATATCACATTTATCTACATATTTTAAATATACTTTATAGATTTTAGTAGAATATTCCATATATTTTTTCATTCTAGGTTTAGCTATAATTGGATGAACATTTGAAGGTATTTCAAATACCCTGCATCTATTTTTAATTCCTCTTTCTTTCATTTTAGGGCTAATGGCTAAACAAATAGAACCTTTCCCTCTTCTTGCATCTGCGACAATTAAATCTGTTTTAAAAGGGTCTAATCTTCTTTCTACACATTCTACAGAAGCATAAAATGTTTTTAAGTCGATACATAAATATACTTTGTTCATATCACTTCACCAATATCATTATATCACAAACTTTTGTTCGTGTTAATATTAATATATAAATTCCAAATTTTTACAAAAAAAACATCTATAGTGATAGACGTTTTACTTTTTCATCTTTTATTCTTTTTCCTAAAACAAGAGGATTCAAATCTCTACTTTTAATATAAGGAAGAGTAATATCTTTAATTTCTTCTTTTGTAATAGTCTCAAATTTTTGAAATAAATCTTTTATTTTCTGATTTGTTTTATTTTTTAAAATAAATACAAGTTCTTCTTCATTTAATGTATATAATTGTTCATATGTGATGTAATTATTATGAATTGCTTCTTTTGTTATTTCTGCTAGAAAATTCATCATGAAATTATCTTCTTTAGAATGACAATATATATCAATATTATCACTTACTTCTAAAACTTTTTGAGCAATTTCTTCATGATAAAATCCAAGTTCTTTTTCTCCAGTTTCATTCTTAAAAACGCCAATATCATTGATAATCTTTTTAACATCTAAAATATTAATATCTTTTGTCCAAAACATACCAGTTAAAATAATACCATCCAATCTATCTGCACACAATTTTGGTCTTTTATTATCTACAATAGAATATTTT
>CACZQZ010000141.1 GCA_902783405.1 uncultured Erysipelotrichaceae bacterium | reverse complement strand
TGGAAAAGAGCTATTAAATATATTCCTAGACATATTGTTCATGGTGTAGGAGTTTCTAATTTCGTTTATATTAATAATGGCAAGGCAATAAAGAAAAAAAATCATAATATAGTGTTTACATATGATAAAGCTCATAATGAATACTTGCATATTCTCATAACTACAGGCATATTCGGCTTAATATCATTTATAATATTTCATTTTATTATATTAGCAAATGGTTTTAAAAACACTTTCAATAATCAAAAAATATACTTATTATTACCTGTGGTAGCATATTTAACTAATTTAATGTTTAGTTTTAGCGTTATTGAAGTAACTCCAATATTTTATATATTGATGGGATTATTGATAAATAGAAATAATGACTTAAATATATATAAAAGTTATATAAAAAGATTAATGGATATGGTATTTTCTATTATAATGTTAGTTATACTATTACCTGTAAATATTATAATAATAATACTAATTAAATTAATAGATAAAGATGAGATTATTTTCAAACAATTAAGAACAGGATTAAATGGAAAAAGTTTTTATATATATAAATATAAAACGATGAAAAATAACAAATTAACTAAATTAGGTAATATACTTAGAAAAACATCTTTAGATGAATTACCACAATTTGTTAATGTCTTAAAAGGAGATATGTCTATTATTGGGCCACGTCCTTGGCTAGTAAATTATTATCATAATTTTAATGATTATCAAAAGAAAAGGAATGATATTAGACCTGGTATGATTGGCCTTGCTCAAGTCATTGGAAGAAATAATATATCGATATTTGATAAAATAAATTTTGATATATATTATGTAGATCATATAAGTTTTTTACTAGATATAAAAATATTATTTAGTACATTTAAAGTAATATTTATTAAAGATGATATTAAAGATATGACTGAATATATAGATAATGAGATTAAAACTTTAAAAAATAGTAAGGATTTTTCTTTAGAAGTATTATTATTGACAACGAATTTAAATAAGAAAGACTTGACGAAAAGGAACATAAATAGTAAGTGTACTGTTATAAATCAATGTAATAAGAAAAGAATTGAAAAATACAAAAATTTTACTATTTATAATGAAAGAGAAATTTCTAAAAATAAAGGGATTAAGTATGTTAAAGAAAATATAATAATTTTATGTGATAGCAATGTAATATTTGAAGCTAACTATGAAGAATTAGTATTAAATGAATTTAGAAAAAATCCTTTTGCAGATATTATAGTGTTTAATTTAGAAAGTAGTAATAAGTATGCTAAAATAAATAAAAGAAACAAAAGACTACACAATTATAACAGCTTAGATTTAGCATTTTCAATTATTGTTTTTAAAAGAGAAAAAATAATGAATAATAATATAGAATTTAATACTATAGATGATACTGATGTAGTTTATAGTCAAAATGAAAATGTTTTATTCTTAGCTCATTGTTTAAAAAAAGGATTAAAAATTTATAGTGTCAATATAACTATTGGCAAAATTTTAAATGATGATTCGAGCTATAATATAGATAACAAAAAATCTTCTTAAATAAAGTCACATTATTTACTTATATAAGTAAATAAATTAGAGTTAATAAAATTTGAAGATATCTATAAATATATGATAGGAACTTCTAAATATTATTTAAATAGAAATAATAAATAATTTTTATTAATTTGGTTCTATTGATGAAAGGATAGATTTGAATGTAATTTCGTTTCTTTGAGTTCAAATTATTCTCTTTTTTTGATATACTTTTTATAGGATGGTGTTGGTATGCTTTATTTTTTAATTTTAGAAATGATTATTTTAATTATAATTAATTATTTTGTACTAAAAGAAGTAAATATAAAAAATACGATAATTCCTTTAATTTTATACAGTATTTTGAATTATTTAACATACAAAAATAGTTTTTTTTCATTTCATATCTTTCAACTCTTATTGATGCTCATTAGCTATTTAACCGTTATTTGTTTTTATAAAAGAAAAGATAAAAAAAAATATTTTATTCTTTTAATTTTTATGTTGTGTTCTTTTTATACTGAATTTTTTATTTTTAATTTTAGACATTTTACTACATTTTTATATAAAGAGACTATAATTACAAATTATAAAATAGATTATAAAAAGAAAAACTCAACTGTTTTAATAATTAACAAAATTAACAAAAAAGTTAATAATATTTATTTAGATGTAAAAGTTAAATCATATGGTAATGTAGTACCTATTATAGTAAGAGCAACAGATGAAGGAAATAAAGAATTATACTCTTTAGGAACACAGAAATATATAACCACGATTCCACAAAGTCACTATTTTCATATTCATTCTTATGGAAAAACAAAAAAACTTTTTTTAGATATTACTTTTTTAGGAGAAAATTTTAAAATAAAGAAAATTTCGATAAATAAAAATGTACCTATTTTTTTCAATTATTTGAGATTTTTAGTTTTATTTGTTTTAGTTTTGATAATTTATATTATAAGACCTAGTTCGTCATTATATAAATATAAAATATTGGATAAAATAAAATATAAAAGATTTATGTTTATATTATATATTTTAATAAGTGGTATTATCTTTTTTTGCCTGACGAATATTAATCCCGCTTTTAGTTTTAAAGTGCTAGATAGTTATGATGAATATTATGATTTAACCGAAAGTATATTAGATGGACATTTTTACTTGAATGAAAAAGCTCCAAAAATGCTTAAAGATATGAATAATCCTTATGATTATACAGAAAGAACAAACTTATTTGAGAAAAATGGTTTAAGTACTCGATATAAATGGGATTATGCCTATTTTAAGGGGAAATTTTATGTTTATTTTGGTATTTTGCCAGTAATTGTTTTATTTTTACCATTTTATATTTTATTTCATGTGTATTTACCTTTACATTATGCCGTATTTATATTTTTGATTTTTGGTGTATGTTCAGCTTTATATTTTGTTTATCAATTATGTAAAAAATATTTTTCTAAAACAAGTTTAATTACATATTTTTTAGGAGTGACAATGCTTATTTTTACTTGTGGTTTTGTATTTATGGCAAGAAGACCTGAAATTTATGTAATTCCAATTATTAGTGCTTTAGATTTTACATTACTTGGTCTTGGTTTTTGGTTAAATGCTTCTACATCTAAAAAAAATCAAAAAATAAAGATATTTTTAGGCAGTTTATCGATTGCTTTAACATCTGCATGTAGACCACAATTTTTAATTTCTTTCATTTTCTTTTACCCTATTTTAAAAGATAATTTGTATAAAGATAAAAAGTGTAATATAAAAAATATAGTTTGTTTCACGCTTCCTTTTGTTATCATAGGAAGTTTAGTGATGTATTATAATTATGCTAGGTTTGGTTCTGTTTTTGATTTTGGTGCTTCTTATAATTTAACGTTTAATGATATGACACATAGGGGATTTTATTTAGATCGAATTGGTCTTGGATTATTTACATATTTATTTCAGCCAGTAAATATAATTCAAACATTTCCATATATTAATAAGTTGCCTGTTTCTACAAATTATTTAGGAACAACCATTTTTGAGCCCTTTTTAGGAGGATTATTTTTTAGTACCAGTGTTGTTTTTATCGGATTTTATTTGTTAAAACATAAAAAAGAGTTTCATAAAAATATATATTTATTTGGTTTAATTTCTTATATTAGTGCGATTGTAATTATTATTTTTGATACACAAATGGCAGGAATGCTTCCTAGATATATTTGTGATTTTGCATGGCTTTTCTTATTACCTACATTATTTGTATTATTTTATTCTGATAATGTTAAAGATAAGGATAAAAGATTAATCTTAAAAAAGAAGTTTTTAACTTTATTTGTGATTTCTCTAATTTATCAATTTTTAATTATATTTATATGCATTGATGTACCATTTGAACAATATTCTTCAAATATTTTTCATACAGTAAGGTATTTCATTGAGTTTTGGTTATAGGAATTGATCTGTGACATGAATAGTAAAACAATAACACTTTAAGTCTTCTAAGCTTTTTATCTATAACGATTGTAACAGTCTTTCATTTTAGTAAAGATAATATAAGATTCTATATAGATAATATTACAAATATAGTCAATTATTTTAAATTTGTTTTATAGCGGAAATGTTTTATATTATTTTGTATTGGAGATATTTGATTAATATTAAGATATTTAGAAGTTACGTTATTATTCAAAGGCTATAAATAAAAAGTGCTATGAAAAGAGCGAAATGAATTGCTCTTTTTAACATTCTTTTGATTTGTTACATAATGTGAGAAATTTTGTTTTCTATGTTTAGCAAAATACTGACTTTGCATAAAAAAATCCACCATACTTGTAGGATAGGCACCCACCCAAATGACGAATAAAATCTTGTTATGGGGAGTTTCACATGCTTATAAATATTCTGATAAAAATACAATGAAAAGTCAAAAAAATAACATTTACATAAAATAAATCAAATGATATAATATTGATGAGGAAATGATATATGTTGAATAAAAAAAATATAAATGAAATTGATAAGAAAAAAGTAAATAGTCTTTTAGATATGGCAAGTAAAATTATGAAAATAGTTTATGTTTTACTTTTTATTATTGTTCTTTATGTTTTAACCATTATAACAAAAGAACTAAATTTACTTCCATTTATTAAAACACTATTAAAAGTGATTTTTCCATTATTTATGGGTATTGTTATTGCATGGCTTTTTGAACCTATTGTAAGATTTTTATGCAATAAAAAAATGAGTAGAGGATTTGCTGTTACTTTTGTATATATTGTTTTTCTTGGGATACTTACAATCATACTTGGTATAATCATTCCAATTCTATCGGATCAAATAAATGATTTTGTGGGAATGATTCCTGAAATGATGGATCGCTTAAAAGTTTGGCTAAGTAATGTATTAACTCCATTAGATGGTATTGATGGATTTGATTTAAATTCTTTTGAAAAAGACTTGTTTTCAAGAATTGGAGATGTTGGTCTTGAACTTATGAATAATCTTCCAACAGTTTCTGTAAAAGTAATTGGGTCTATTGTTTCTGGTTTTGGAACAATTTTAGTATCTCTTGTTATTGGTTTTTACTTACTTATGAGTTTTGATGGGGTTTCAGAAACCATATTTACGATTATTCCAAAAAGATTTCAAAAAAATTCAAAAGAATTATTAGATGAAATGAATGTTTCTCTTAGAAGATTTGTAACAGGAACTATTATTGATTCAAGTGTTATATTTTTAATTAGTTCTATTTGTTTTATGGCTATTGGACTTAAGGCACCACTTATTTTTGGATTGTTCTGTGGAATTACGAATATTATTCCTTATGCTGGACCTTATATTGGAGGAGCACCTGCTGTTATTGTTGGTTTATCACAAAGTCCAACGATTGGAATATTAACCTTTATCTCAATTTTTGTTTTACAGTTTATTGAAGGAAATTTCTTTCAACCTCTTATTATGAGTAAAACTACAAAGTTACATCCAGTAACTATTATCTTAGGACTACTTGTATTTGGTCATTTCTTTGGTATAATAGGAATGGCAATTTCAACTCCAATTATTGCTGTCGTAAAAACAATTTTCATTTATTTTGATCAAAAATACAAATTTTTCAGCCCAGAAGAAGAATATGAAATATTAGATATTGAAAACGATGATGAAGAAAAGTAAAATGATTTTGCCTTAAAGAGAGTTTATGGTTGGTGAAAATAAACAAGCAAATCATTTGAAAGCTACTTTGAAGTGTAAGAAAAACTTACCGGTGATAAGCCGTTATCTGAATTAAGTAAAATTAGGATGGTACCGCGAAAATTCGTTCCTATAAAGGAATGTTTTCGTGGTTTTTTAGAAAGGAAATATTATGTACGAATCAAAAAATCCAGTCATTTTTATACTTTCTGGGAAAGCAGAAAGTGGAAAAGATGAATTATGTAATACAATTATAAATTATTATAAAGAAAAAAAAGTTAAAAAAGTATCTTACGCATATTACTTAAAAAAATATGTACAAGATATCTCAGGTTGGGATGGAAAAGAAGAAGATAAACCAAGAGAACTTTTACAAACTTTTGGTATATCCTTTTTGAAAAATCAAATCGATGATAAATTGCTTATTAGAAGAACGATGGAAGATATAAAGGTTTACTCCTATTTTTATGATATTATTATTATAACTGATGCAAGACTTAAAGAAGAAATAGAGGTACCTAAAACATTGTTTCAAAAAGCGTATACAATTCGTATAAATAGAAACCATCATCAAAGTAAATTAACTGATACTGAAAAAAAGCATATTACAGAGATAGGTTTAGATGATTATCCAGATTTTGATTTTATAATTCAAAACGAAGGACAAGATTTAAGCAAAGAAGTTAAAAAAATAATGGAGGCGATAAAATGAGTTATGTTATAGCTATTGATGGACCATCAGGTAGTGGAAAAGGAACTGTCGCAAAAGCATTACAGGAAAAATTAGGATTAATCAATATTGATACAGGAGCAACTTATCGCTGCCTAGCTTTAAAAGTGTTAGAAAATAGTGTTGATATTAATAATGAAGAAGAGATAATTAAATTATCTGAAAATTTAAATATCAAAATGGATAATGAAGGTCATGTGTATTTAGATGACGAAGATGTATCTTTAAAGATAAGAAGCAAAGAAGTAACAAGTATTGTCTCTCCTATATCTAGTATTGTAAAAGTAAGAGAGAATTTAGTAAAACTTCAAAGAGAACTTGCCAAAGGAAACAAAGTAGTCGTAGAAGGAAGAGATATTACAACAGTTGTTTTTCCAAATGCTGAATATAAAATATATTTAGATGCTACCTTAGAAGAGAGAGTAAAAAGAAGAGTAAAACAAAATAAAGAATTAAACATTGATATGACATATGATGAAGTGTATGAAAGTATGAGTAAAAGAGACTATAATGATATGCATAAAGAAGTAGGAGCATTAAAAAGAACAGAAGATCAAGTCTATATTGATTCAACAAATATGTCTATTGATGAAGTAGTAAACAAAATTATAAGTTTAATAGAGGAAGTGTAAACATGAATTTAAAAGATTTATATATTAATTTTTTTGTAGAAAAAGGACATAAACAAATACCATCAAGTCCAGTAGTGCCAGAAAACGATCCTAGTGTTTTATTTAATACAGCTGGTATGCAGCCATTGATACCTTATTTAATGGGGAAAAAGCATCCTTATGGAACTAGACTTTGTGATTATCAAAAATGCGTTAGAACCAATGATTTAGATTCTGTAGGAGATACAACACATCATACTTTTTTTGAAATGCTTGGAAATTGGAGCCTAGGAGATTATTTTAAAGAAGAAAGCATTGGTTATAGCTTTGAATTTTTAACAAAGGTATTAAATATTCCCGTAGAAAAATTAGCAGTTACCATTTTTGCTGGAAATGAAGATATTCCAAGAGATGAGGTATCTTATCATGCTTGGAAAAATTTAGGTATTAAGGAAGATAGAATTGCTTTTCTAGGGGTAGAAGATAATTTTTGGATTGCTGGAGAATCTGGACCTTGTGGCGGAGATACAGAAATATTTTATTTTAGAAGTGATGATGAAGTTCCAGAAAAGTTTGATCCAAAAGATAATCGATGGGTTGAAATATGGAATAACGTTTTTATGGAATTTTATAAAGATGAAAATGGTAAAATTTCTTATTTAAAGCAAAAAAATGTAGACACGGGAATGGGCGTAGAAAGA
This sequence comes from uncultured Erysipelotrichaceae bacterium, assembly GCA_902783405.1. Classification (GTDB taxonomy): domain Bacteria; phylum Bacillota_I; class Bacilli_A; order RF39; family UBA660; genus RUG12867. The sequence goes on along the minus strand of CACZQZ010000141.1, from coordinate 783 downwards.
ACAGCTGCTATTTTAGAAGGAGTAAATGATAATTATTTATCATCTGTATGGAAAGATGTTATAGAAGTATTAGAAGAAATTACTCATCTTCCATATCAAGGAAACGAAGAAAGCATGAGAATTATAGCAGACCACATCAGAACATCCGTTTTCATTTCGGCAGACCCTGCTGGAATTAAACCATCTAATACCGATCAAGGATATATTCTAAGAAGACTTATCCGAAGAGCAATAAGACATGCTAAAAAATTAGGCATTGATATTAATAGTGACTGGGAAGAAATCGTAGCTCGTAAAATTATCTCTAAATATAAAAAATACTACAAAGAATTAGATGAAAATGAGGAAGTTGTTATCGAAGTTTTAAAAAATGAAAAAGTGAAATTTAATCGTACATTAGAAAAAGGATTAAGAGAATTTGAAAAGTATGCATCTAAAAATACAGAAATAGATGCTACTAATGCATTTCATTTATATGATACTTATGGATTTCCAATTGAACTTACCGTAGAACTTGCAGGTGCAAGAGGAATGAATGTTGATGAAGAAGGCTTTAAAGAAAAATTTAAAGCACATCAAGAACTATCTAGAACAGCTTCTAAAGGTAAATTTAAAGGAGGATTATCTGGAAATAGTGAAGTTGAAACAAAATATCATACTGCGACACATCTTTTAAATGCTGCTTTAAAAGTAGTAGTAAATAAAGATGTTCATCAAAAAGGAAGCAACATCACAGAAGAAAGAATGCGTTTTGACTTTTCTTGTGATCATAAACTAACAGAT
>CACZQZ010000140.1 GCA_902783405.1 uncultured Erysipelotrichaceae bacterium | reverse complement strand
GGAACAAATTCTGATGGATATACCGAATTTGAATATACTGTTTACGTAGATTATACTGATAAAGATGGTAATATTCATAATAAAATAGAATATCCAATACACGAAGATGATATGGTTGTAGGAGATACAATTACTGTAATGTATGATCCAAACAAGCCAGATACATTAGTAATAAATAATTCTCTATTAGCAAGTATTTTATTTATTGCTGTTGGAGTTGGAGCAATTATTTTATCTATTATAAAAATTGTTACAACAATTAAGAAAAAAGATATTAATGAATTTAATAAAGTTAATATGAATAATATATCCACTGATGAAATTGAAAAAGTTAAAAATAATGATGAAGAAACAAAAGAATATTATTTTCATTTCACAGGAAAACTAAATCAAAGTTATATATTAGAAACATTAGATAGAAAACCAATATATGAAGCAATATGTGATAAAGTAGGAATCGTTAGTAAATATGAATTTACATTTATAAATCATTTAACAGGAAAAGAAGAAAAACATCTTGTATCACATGTAGTAACATCTTCATATGATAGTTTTGTAAACAGTTCAAAATTTAAAATTGATGATATAAATGTTTGGGATATTCTTGGTAAAGAAGGATACTCTTTAAATCCACATTTTAATGGATTTAAATCTTATTTTGATGTATTCCATTACGGTATTCATGTTGCTAAAATAGAACTTGCTGGAAATAAAGCATATAAAGATAATTCAAGTAACCTTTTAGGTGATGTTCCAATCAAAGGAATGTTTAAAGTATATTCAAAAGAAAGTGATATCGATATGGTATTTCTTTGTGCATTCATACTATCAAAAGTAGATTTATTCTAAGAAAAGAGGGAAAAATGAAAAGAAAGAAACAATACACACTTATAGCATTGATATCTATCCTTAGTTTAACTGGTTGTGGGAATAAAGCAAATAGAATAACATTAACATGTACTGGTGAAAAAGATAACAGTAGTGGAATAGAAGTACAAAATATAACTACATATCACTTTAATGAAGAGCAATATGCTACTGATTATTCCGTTGTTACTACACAAAAATTTAAAGATAAAAAAGTATATAAAGAATATAAATCCGCACAAGAAAATACCATTAAAACTAATTCACAAGAAGATATTATATATGATTTAAAATCAGATGATAAAAAATTATCATTAGTATTTACAATGTCATTTAAAAATATTGATAAAAAAGCAACAGATGATAAGAAAAAAACAATAAAAGCTAAATCTATTTTAAATACATATAAAGAAAGAAACATTTCTTGTACACTTAAAGGTATTACTGAAAAAAAACTAAAATAACGGAGATAAAAAAATTAGATTTAAAAGTCTAATTTTTTTTTATTTTCATATACTTAATTGAGGTGAAGTAAATGAATACTACCTATACTGTAAGATCAGGAGATACTCTTTATTCTATTGCTAAAAAGTTTGGTATTACAGCATCACAATTATCTTCTATTAATAACCTAACAGGAAATACCATTAGAGTAGGGCAAATTCTAACTATACCAAATCAAAATGCAAATGAAACTACCTATACTGTAAAAGCAGGAGATACCTTATATGGTATTAGTAATCAATTCGGTGTATCTGTAACAGAACTTGCTTCTTTAAATGATCTAATTGGAAAAACAATTAGAGTAGGGCAAGTACTTAAAATTCCAAGTGTAGAAGGAACAAATCCAAGTGCCATGTTTATTTATACTGTTAAAAAAGGAGATTCTCTATATTCTATCGCTAAAAAATATGAAACAACCGTTCAAAAAATTATTGATTTAAACTATTTAAAAAGTCCAAATTTATCTATTGGGCAACAACTTAGAGTACCAGAAAATTATTCCACAAAAGAAGTTGAAATGCCAAATTACGTAACATATACTGTTAAAAAAGGAGACTCTTTATATTCTATTGCTAAAAAATATAATGTTAGTGTAGATCAATTACTCAAAGATAATGCATTAACAAATAATAATTTAAGTATTGGTCAAACCATTAATATCAGAGTTCCAAAAGAAAGTGATGTTATAATTGAAGAATGTATTGGAAACGCCTATACACCACCTTCAGACGATATTACATACACCGTTAAAAAAGGAGAT
>CACZQZ010000139.1 GCA_902783405.1 uncultured Erysipelotrichaceae bacterium | reverse complement strand
TTCATTTTTTCATATTCTTTAATATCTTTATTGTATCTTTTGATTAATTCTACTATTTTCTTTTCTATCTTGTTTTCTACTTTTATTCTTTCTAATTCTTCTATGCTTTTTACTCTAAATAACTTGGCAAGTATTCTTCTTTCTCTTACTTTACTCTTTAGCTCTTTTGGTATATCAAATACACATAATTCTATTTTATCTGTTAATACTTCTTTGTTCACTATCCCTATTAACTTATAGATATCTTCTTTTATTTTATGATTATTTTGAATGATAAAGGTTGTTATTTTTCGCAAGTCTTTATGCTTTTTCTTTGGATTTAATTCTGTACTTATGACTCTAGATATAGAATATAGCCATCTTTCTATCATAACGTCTTCATTTTTATTTTGCATTTCTACTAAATATACATTTAAATGGTCTTCTAATTTGATATCGGTTATAATTCCTTTTAGATTTTTATTTTCTTTGAGTAATTCTACATTGGATATTTTTTCAATATCGATATCTTTATCAAAACATATTTTAAAAATATATCTTCGTAAGTTTATATCACTCATTATTACTTTAAATAAATAATCATTCGATATTGTAAAGAACTTTTTTTCTAAACCTTTTGTAGACATAATTTTATCACCTCATAAATAACATACGAGGTAAATGATGATTTTTCTTTTTTTATTTAAACTTTTTTACAATTTCTACTTAAATTATATCTTTTTATGGATTATTAGTCAATAATTAACTTCAAAAAAATATGATGAATAATCATCATATTAAGCTGTCCTTTTCCACATATAGACTGTTATGTATGGATCTTGAGTATTTAAAGCTGTTCCACTGCAATCTGTGCATCCTGTTGTAGAGGATGCTGTACCTGTAAAGGTATGGTTATGGCTTGGCATTTGCGCTACTGTTAATGTATGGTTGCCAGTTGTAGTTTTTGCATAATAATCTGTAACTGTATGGGAATGAGAACCTGCAGAACTGGTGTTTCGTACACTCTGATTTGATCCACCTGACCAAGGTATTAGATAGCCACTACCAGCTGATACTGCCGCAGTAGTTGATGCGTACGTAGAATGTGAATGAGATCCAGTATTATTTGTATTTCTAGTTGCAGATGTATTTGATACAGAATGACTATGAGCTCCACCACCACCTGTATTTCCTATTGTGCCTGCTGGTGTATATGTATGAGCATGAGATGGTAAATTTCCTACTGCTATAGTGTGGGTTTTAGATCCATCTGTTTTCTCTACTGTATTAAATGAAGTATCACTTGTATCTACTCCAACCAAGGTTCTTCCTTTTCCAAATTCTTCCCATGTTCCTCCAAATAATACCGCTGGACTTGTTGAAGATACAGATGTATAGATACTCCCTATTGGCCATATTTTTTGCCATATGTTATCGGCAGTAAGTCCATATAAATCATCTAGTGCTGCTTTTACTGTTGTTGTTTTATACGATACATTTGTACTATTAATAATCGTATCTGCCACTACTGAACTAACCCCTATTGCCGTTCCAGTAATCAGCATTCCCAACAAATATATTTTTATATTTCTTCCTTTTTCCTTCATTTTACAGTTCCTTTCTACCTTTTTTCAAACAAAAAAAAGGGGCGGTTTACCCCCCCAGAATGTTTACCCAAACATTTAATTTAAAATTCAAAAAATATGATACTTAATGTACCATATTTTTATTATCTTTTTGAACAAATTCTTTGTGTTCAAATAGTGATTGATATACTTCAATATAATTTTTTACAAAGACAAAATTTATACCATTTTTTAAATCTTGTGGAAAACTTTCCACTTCTTTTTCATTTTCTTTAGGACAATAAATTGTTTTAATACCATTTTTATAAGCCCCAATACACTTTTCTTTAAAAGAACCTATGCCATAAATTTGTCCATTTAGACTAATTTCCCCTGTAAAAGCCACTGTTTTATCAATTTTTCTTCTGGTAAAATATGAAATAATAGAAGAAACGAATGCCATTCCTGCTGAAGGTCCTTCTTTAGATATAGCGCCTAACGGAATGTGAATATGAATATCTCTATTTTCAAGATAATCCATGGAAATATGA
>CACZQZ010000138.1 GCA_902783405.1 uncultured Erysipelotrichaceae bacterium | reverse complement strand
GGCGAATTACCAAAAGTTACTGGAAGTACTGGAATGTTTGATATTTCTAGTATCTTGAAATAAACTAAAAAAAGGCAAGTGTAAAAAAACATTTGTCTTTTTTGAACTATATATTTTTTTTATCTATGGTAAAATAGAATATATTCGTTATGAATTTTAATTTATCCAAAAAAATGATTTGTTTATATATTAATTTAAGTAATATTATATTAGGAAGGATGAGTGATTTTACATGCTAGGAACTATTATTGGTGATGTAGCAGGTTCTATTTATGAAGTATTAGAAATAAATGAAAGAATCAAATACAAAAAAAATAGAAGTTACGAAGATAGAATAAAAGTATTAGACAAAAATGTTCCATTATTTACTGATGAAAATTCTGTAACAGATGATTCTATTTTAACTTGCGCTATTTATGATGCTATTAAAAATGGTCATTGTGATTATGAAAAATATTTAAGAGAATATGGATTAAAAGAAGTTCATTTAGGAAAAGATAAATATGGAAGAAATCCTTTTGGAAGTGGCTTTATCAAGTGGTTAGAATATAAAAAAGAAGGAGATAGTTATGGCAATGGAGCTGCTATGAGGGTAAGTCCAATTGGTTTTTGTTTCGATAATTTAAAAGATGTAATAGAGCAGTCAAGACTGGCTACCATTCCTTCTCATAATCAAAAAGATGCTATCAAATCATCAGAAGCTGTTGCGGTAAGTATTTTTTTACTTCGTAATGGTTTTTCTAAAGAAACTGTTAAAGAATGTATTCAAAAAAATTATTATGACTTAAATTATGATTTAAAAGATTTACAAAAAAACTATACATTTTCATCTAAAGCATCTAATTCAGTACCACAAGCTTTATTTGTTTTCTTTGAATCAAACAGCTTTGAAGATGCTATTAGAAAAGCAATATCTATTGGTGGTGATAGTGATACTATTGCAGCTATTACTGGTTCTTTAGCAGAAAGTTATTATGGAATAGATGAAAATTTAAAAAAACAAATAAAACCATATTTAAAACCGTATATGTATAATCTTATAAAAGAACGGTATTATACGAAAAATAAAATTAAATCATAATAAAAAATAATCTATAATAAAATATTTTGTGTATAATATAGTCAGGGGGAATATATATGATTATTATGTTTATTGGACCATCAAGTAGTGGGAAAGATTTATTTTATAAAAAAACATTAGAAAAATATAATTTACAAAGAATTATTTTATATAGTACAAGACCAAAGAGAATAAATGAAGAAAATGGAAGAGAATATTTCTTTGTAAGTACAAAAGAAATGGATACATTAGATCAAGAACATAAATTAATTGAAAGAAGAGATTATGATACTATTCATGGAATTTGGTCTTATGCTACTAGAGGAGATAATATTGATTTACATCAAAACTATTTAGTGATTAATACTTGGGATGGATATCAAAAGTATATTGATTATTTTGATGAAAGCACTGTCTATCCATTTTATTTTGATTTAGATCAAAATGTTCGTTTTGAAAGAGCCTATGAACGAGAAAAAAGAGAAAAAGAAAAGAAATATTTAGAAATGTGCAGACGGTTTTTAGCAGATGAAAAAGATTTTAGTAAAGATAAATTATTAAAATATCATCCAATTATGATTGATAATAATGGAAGTATTGAAAATACAGAAAAACAAATAGAATATCAATTAAAAAAAATTATTAAATAAACTATGTCCAAAAATAAAATTTGACAAATTAAAAAAAAAGTGTATACTAATGTTAATTTTTTAGATGTAGGGGGAAAGAAAATGCAAACAAAAAAAGAAATAATCGACATATTAAATCAAGAAAGAGACAAAGTTACAAGCAAATATTATGAGAAAGGTTTAAAAAATATGCATCAAAATATTTCTGTAGATAGTACATTATGTAAAACATTAATAAACTATTTAAGAATGACAAGTGATGAATTAATTGAACCATCTGTTGTTTCAAATTATATTTCAAATTTAAATAAAAAAAATACCGTTGTTTCTTTATTTGGAGGATTAGAACTTAGATACGCAAATGAAAAGATGATATTAGAGTACGCTGAACCATATTTTAATCCAAAAACTGGTTTATATGCAGAAGGAGTAGTACAATTACAATTTGATGAAGAAGGAGTTTGTTTTGCTAATTATGATGATGCAAAGACAGTCATCACTTCTGATAAAGTAATTAAAAATATGCCATTTGATGAAAAAAGATTAAGTGTGGTTGTTAATTATTTAAATGAAATATACCAAGGATTAAAAAAAGAAGAAAGTAAAACAAAATAAGTCATGAATTTCATGACTTTTTATATTACATAAATTGTTAAGAATTATTTTTGGTTTTAATATTCGGATTTATAATCCTTAGAAATATACCAATCATCATTGGCATTACAAAAATATTTGGCATAGCATATCTAAAATAAGTATTTACTGGAGATGCTAAACATACTAGAAAAACAATAATCATTGGTGTATAAGGAATAATCTCTTTATACTTTTTTTTGTAAATTAAATAACTAATCATAAAGAGTAAAAGCCAAGTAGAAAATCCTATATTTACAATCAGTCCTAATCCTGGAATATATGGAAAAATAACTCCATATATAATTAATATAATTCTTAAAGTACTTAAATGATTAAAATGATAATCAAAACCATTATTATTTAAAACCTCTTTATATTCATTCGTATAAATATACCAGTTTGTTTTAAGTGGATAAAAGTATCCATAGGTATTATGAAGTGTCGCTTCTAAATATATATCGGGGTGTTTTTTAAGCATTTCAAACCAAACATCAAAATAATTTTTTAAATCTCGTTTAGTAGCATATGGATTATATTTATTTTTAACGGGATCTGCTTTTTCTGGAAGATATCTTTTTTTAATTGTTTTATATTCTAATATTTTATCAATGGCTTTTTTTTCTTTTTTCGTAACATCATAATATGTAACATAACGTGCTGTTTGCTGAAAAGGAATAGAAAGAACTTCTCTTATACTACCAGGAGTGATATGAAAAAAAGGAAGAATTACACTATTATAAGTAAAATAAAAGGTAAGTGTAATGATACATAAACTTCCTATTTTTATCATTTTTTTCTTCGTAAAAAATAAAAAAGGTAAAGATAAAATAAGAATGTGAAATCCATTATTTCGAAATAACATAATCAAAAGAAGTAACGGAATTGTTTTTAAAAGGGATATTTCGTTTGTCTTTATATAATTCCATAAAATAATAATATAATGAATGATAAGACATGAGAAAATAACATCTTTTACGGGGCTCATGGCATAAAAAGGAAAAACTGGTGTTAAAGCATAAATCATTAAGCAAATAAGAATATAATTTTTATTTACATTCATTTTTTTCATAAAACATAGTGTATAAGATAGAGTAGATGCTAAAATGGTAGTTTGAAAAATACTATATATAAAAAGACCTAAATTAGTATTACGAAAAAATTCTCCTATTTTTACACATGTTCCTAAAAGTAAAGTATGAAAAATAGGGTGGTGATTGGTCATGATAACATTAGAATCAATTAAAGTAGAATAATATGAATATTTGTTATCAATACCAAAATATTGTAAAATTTGAAAACTTGGATCAGGTGATAATATAGCAGGATAAAAGGCAACCATATAAATAAGAAAGCAACCAATTAAAGAAGCAAAAGAAACCCAAAAAGTATTTTTTTCAAAAAAGAAATAGAGTGAATTTAATTTTGATGGTACTTTGTCTTCTGAATGATATCCTTCCAGCAAATGAAAAACAAATAGAATTAATTTATAGATGATTAAAAATAAAATTAAAAAAAATACAATGTTATATCCTTTTTTAAAAAGAGATAAATTTTCGTAAATAATAAAACTTGTACCTATATCGAAAAATAAAGTAAATAAAATTGATAAAGTAAAAATTATGATTTTTTTTCTTTTCAATGGAATCACCTCATTATTTAGTTATTATTATTGTATTATTCAGAATTTAATTTATACAGGAATCTTTTTTATAAACAAATGAAAAATAACCAAAGTTGATTATTTTTTATTTGTTTAAATCTCATCCAATTCTTTCGTTATTTCTTCTGGATTTAATCCTTGACCAATGAAGACTAATTTTACCATTCTGTCTCCATACACATCATCCCAATCACGTCTTGCTTCTTCGCTTTGAGATAGAACTTGATTTCTGATACTTTCATCTTCAGCTGCAAGCCATGGACCCATTTCATTTAAATTCTTAAGACTTCCTGCTTGTTCAAACATATACACAGTATCTTTTTCATCATCAAAATAGGTTAGTCCTTTTACTCTGACAATTTTTTTAGGCCATGGTTTATTTATATAATCTTTAAATTTTTTACGGTCCATTGGTTTTCTTCTATAATACACAAAAGTATTGATTCCATATTCTAATGCTTCACCAGATTCATCATCGTGATGATGGTGATGTTCATGTTCTTCATGATTTTCCTCAATATCTCTATTTTCTAGTTCAGTGTACCATCCACTTGAAGTAGCAGCTTTTTCAAAATCAAATTTATGTGTTTCTAAAATTTCTTTTAAATTAACTTTAGCATAATTTGTCTCTAAAATATCTGCAGTTGGTTGTAATGCTTTAATCACATCTTTCACAGAAGATAATTCTTCTTTTGTAACTTCATCGATTTTATTTAAAATGATCGTATCACAAAATTCGATTTGCTGAATGATTAAACTTTCAATATCTTCTTCTTCAATTTCATCTCTAAGTAATTCTTTCCCATTTACAAATTCATCAGCTAGTCTTTTTGCATCTACTACAGATACAATGGAATCTAAGTAACATAATTTCGGCATATTATATTGTACATATGCATTTTCCATCGTAGTAATGGTTTGAGCAATTGGAATAGGTTCACAAATACCACTAGCTTCAATTAAAATATAATCAAATTTTTGCATATCGATGATATCATTAATTTGTTCAATTAAATCAGCTCTTAAGTTACAGCAAATGCATCCATTCGAAAGAGGAACTAAAGACTCTTCTTTCCCACTTACAACGCCACCTTTTTCGATTAAATCAGCATCAATATTGACTTCGCCAATATCATTTACGATAACGGCTATTTTATAACCTTCTTGATTATTTAAAATGTGATTTAGTAGGGTTGTTTTACCACTACCTAAAAATCCTGTTAATAAAGTAATTGGAATACTTTTCATTTCATCACGCTTCTTTCTTCAAACATTATACTCTTTTTTTATATAAAAAAAAAGATTATTTTAATGTTTTAATCTTTATATTTTCGTCAATATCAAGTTCTTGTAAAATATTTTTGGTTTTTATTTTTCCTTTTTCTATTTTATATAAAGTTTCCATCATATCAAATGGAAGATTATACCCATATAAAAATTGTTCTTTCAAATCAGATATATATACGTTTTTTAACATGTTCTTTATTCTTTTCAATGTTTTTTTATCAATATGAAAATGATGATCTAAAAAGAAATTTGTGAAATCAAATGGAGAATTGTATTCTTGAAAAATACTTTTTCCACTATCTAATCCGTAACAACTTAATAATGTTTTTGCATAATGTTGATTTAAAACAAATAATGCTTTAGAAGAAAATTTATAATATTGCGTTAATTCTAGTGTATTTTTTATAGCATATAAAATAGCGTCATATTCTATAAAGTATCTATCATGAAAGCCACTATAAAATTCTGGATACTTACAAATTAGAGCAAAATTAAGTGAAAACAATAATGATTGCAGAGATGTATGATCAGTATCGACTATTTTTTTTTGATATGCATGCCTTAATTCATGAAAAATACTATTGATGATGGATAAATTATATATATCGTTATTATACAAAATAGTAGTTAAGAATTTATTTTTAGGTAACCTTAGTAATTCTGCTTTTAAATCTAAGTCATAATCGTCAGAAAGATAAATATATTTAGTATTTAAATTGTATTCTGCACAGCCAAGAAGATCATTTTTATAGGATATTCCTTCAATATAATTTTTAAGTTCATAAGTATTAATTTGTTCATTTAAAAATATTTTAACTTCATTCAGATCTAATTTTTGATGATTTTTTATTGTTTCTTTATAACTATCCATGATACCACTCCTTTTTAAAGGTTGATATGTATTATAAACTAGAAAAAATTTTAAGGCAATACATATTTGTCTTTTCTTGTAAATCTTTTTTTATTATGATATACTGAATTAAGAGTAAGGAGAGGTTCTATGACAAAATCAAATGGAAATATCTTTTTAGTTGCATTTATCTTTTTCTTCTTTATTTTTATTTTTTCTATTTTAAGTATGCCTATTAGTGGAAATAGGACAAAAACTTTGTTTTCATCTGGTAATATTCGTATTTTGTCTTCAGAGGAAAATAAAGATTTAGAAGATAGTATAAGAAAGTATGCTAATAATGAGAAAATAAATGTAGAATTTACTTATATGGGAGATTTAGAGATTGTTGAAGAATTAAATAATCACTCCGATAATTATGATGCGGTATGGATTAGTAATTCTATTTGGCTTTATATGCTCGATAATACCTATTTAACTTCTGAATCAAAATCGATTAGTATTAGTCCAGTTGTTATGGGAATTAAAAAGAGTAAAGCAGAAAGTTTAGGACTAATTCATAAAGAAATATATAACAAAGATTTATTAGAACTTATTAAAAATAAAAAAATTAAATATGTTATGTCTTCTGTAACAGGAACAAATACAGGAGCAACTGCTTATTTAGGTTTTTTAAATACTTTAGCAGGGTCTCCAGAAGTTTTAACAGAATCCATGTTAGATAATGATGTACTTATTAAAGATATGACTGATGTTTTTTCTGGAGTAGAAAGAGTGTCAGGGGAAGAAAATTATCTAGAAACAATGTTTTTAAATAGTGATCTTTATGAAGCTGTCATTGCAAGTGAATCTTCTTTAATTCGTATTAATCAAACTTTAAAAAATAGAGGAAAAGAAGAATTATATTTAATTTATCCAATTGATGGAGTTGCTATCAATGATTCAACCTTTGCATTTATCGATCATAAACAAGATAAAAAAGAAGATTTTCTAAAACTTCAAAATTATTTACTTAGTGATAAAGGACAAAAAAATCTTGAGGCATTAGGTAGAAGAACTTGGTATGGTGGTGTAACGGATAAAGCAAATCAAACGATTTTTAATAAAGATTGGGGAATTGATACAACTAAATATTTAGTAACGACAAAATATCCTTCTAAAAGTGTAATGACAAAAGCAATTAATTTATATATAGAACAGCTTAGAAAACCAACACATACTGTCTTTTGTTTAGATTACTCTGGAAGTATGTATGGAGAAGGTATTCAAAGTCTTAGAAATGCAATGGATTATATTTTGACTTATGAAAATGCTAGTAAAGATAAATTACAATTTTCTAAAAATGATAAAATAACCGTTATTACTTTTAGTAGTGATGTTACTAATGTGTGGGATGCTAGTGGAAAAGAAACAAGTGATTTAAAAAATAAAATAAATACCTTTGATGTTGGTGGAAATACAGCCTTATATGATGCTGTTATAAAAGGAATGGACATCTTAGATGAAGAGAATGATGATTATACAAAAACAATTATTGCCATGACCGATGGACAAATTAATGTAGGATCTTTATTTTCACTTCAAAATAGATACCGAAATTTAAAACAAAAAGTACCTGTATATAGTATTACTTTTGGAAGTGCAAGAGAAAGTCAGTTAGAAGAAATTGCAAATACTACAAATGCTAAAGTATTTGATGGAAAAGAAAACTTACTTGCTGCTTTTAAAGAGGTAAGGAGGTACAACTGATATGAAAAATAAAGAAATCGTATCAGCCATTCTTGGAAGTACCTTTTTTGCTGTTCCTTACTTAGCACTTTCTGTAACACTTGTTCCATCATTATTAATTGGATGTGCAGCTTTTGGAGCTTCTGAATTAGTTTTATCTGGAACAAAGACATCTACTAAATTAAAAGATAGTAATAGACCTCTTTACTTAAAAATAAGTGAAGCTAAAATAGAGAATAAAGAAATTAAAAGATTTATTTCAAATGTTGAAAGAATAGAAACAAGAGATAACTTAAATGAAATTCATGATACTGTTGATAAAATTATAGATACCATTGAGAAAAATCCTGAAAAAGCAAGTAGAATTAATAATTTCTTTGATTATTATCTTCCAGT
>CACZQZ010000137.1 GCA_902783405.1 uncultured Erysipelotrichaceae bacterium | reverse complement strand
TTTAAGAATTTTTCATTTAGATGAAAACATTTTCTTTGTTGGAAGTGCCGATAAACTGCCAGAACCATTATCTAAAGAAGAAGAAGTTTTTTACGTTCAAAAAGCGATGGAAGGAGATGAATTAGCCCGAAGTAAACTGATTGAGCATAACTTAAGACTAGTTGTTTTTCTAGCAAAAAAATATGAAAATACAAAAGTTGACTTAGAAGATTTGGTATCTATTGGAACGATAGGACTTATTAAAGGAGTAAGTACATATAAGTTAGATAAAAATATAAAACTAGCAACTTATGCTTCTCGCTGTATTGATAATGAAATTTTAATGTTTTTAAGAAAAAATAAAAAAAGAAAAGGAGAAGTTTCTTTTGAAGATAGTCTAAGTTATGATGCTGAAGGAAATGAACTACACTTGGAAGATATTTTAGGAACAGATGCTGATATTGTAACTAAAAATTTAGAAGATAAAAATGATAAAAAAAGAATTTATGAGGAAATTGATAAATTAAGTGAACGTGATAAACAGATTATGATTTTAAGATATGGCTTATTTGGAATGGAGGAAATGACACAAAAAGACGTAGCTAAAGTTTTAGGAATAAGTCAATCTTATATATCTAGAATAGAAAAGAAGGTGATTAAAAGGTTAAAAATTATTACGAAAATATAAGATGTATTAGAGCCTATTTAAGCTCTTTTTTCTTGATTATAAACTTATTACCATGATATAATGAATTTGGTGATAAAAATGCAATATTCATCCATTTCAAATGATAAAATTAAATCTTTAAAAAGACTGCAAGAAAAAAAATATCGTGATCAAACAGGACTTTTTTTAATTGAAGGAAATCATTTAATCGAAGAAGCTAAAAAAAATAATCAATTAAAAGAAGTTTATTCCTTAGATGAAAAGGCAGAAAACACAGTTACAGAAAAAGTGATGAAGTATATTACAGGACTTGATTCCGTTCCTAAAATTATAGGAGTTTGTGCGAAAAAAGAAGGAAAAATAGGAAATAGAGTTGTCCTTTTAGATGGCGTTCAAGATCCTGGAAATTTAGGGACGATTATCAGATCTATGATAGCTTTTCATGCCGATACGTTAATTGTAAGTGAAGATACAGTAGATGCATATGCCCCTAAAGTAATTAGAGCTACACAAGGTATGATTTTTCATATAAATATTATAAGAAAACCTTTAAAAGATATTATTGTAGAACTAAAAAAAGATGCGTACAAAATTTATGGAAGCAGCGTTCATGACGGAAAAAACATAAAAACTATTGAAAAAAATGAAAAAATTGCTATAATAATGGGAAATGAAGGTAAAGGAATAAAAAAGGAATTTTTAAAAGAAACAGATGAAAACTATTATATCCCAATGAATAACCTTTGTGAAAGTTTAAATGTTGGAGTTGCACTTAGTATATTTCTTTATGAATTAGATAAGTAGGTGATAATATGGAGTTTATTTATATAGGAACAATTGTAAATACACATGGACTTAAAGGTGAACTTCGTATTATATCTGATTTTGAAGAAAAAGAATTAGTATTTGATATTAATAAAAAAATATATCTAGGAAATGATAAACTTCCTTTTACAATTACATCTTACCGTAAACATAAAAACTATGATATGGTTATGTTAGACGGAATTGATGATATTGATAAAGCCCTTTTTTATAAAGGAGAAAAAGTTTACATAAAACGAGAAGAATTACCTTATGATGGTGTTTTATTAGAGGAAATCATCGGATATGATGTTTATGTAGAAAACAAAAATATTGGAAAAATCACAAATATAATGAAAAGTAAGGCACATCCTATTTTGGTTGTAAATGAAGACATTTACATTCCATATGTGGATGAATTTATTATAAATACCGATAAATCAAATCAAAAAATAGAAGTATTAAAAATGAAAGGACTCACCAGTGAAGATTGATATTTTAACACTTTTTCCTATGATGTTTGATGGCTTTATTCATGAATCTATCATTAAAAGAGCCATTGAAAGTAATATAGTAGAAATAAATATTCATAATATTCGTGATTATTCCAAAGATAAGAATAAAAAAGTTGATGATTATCCTTTTGGTGGAGGAGAAGGCATGGTTTTGATGTGTGAACCTATCTTTGACGCTGTAGAAGATTTAAAATCAGAAGATTCAAAAGTCATTTTAATGACTCCACAAGGAAGAAAATATCATCAAAAAATGGCTTATGATTTATCAAAAGAAAAACATCTTATTATCATTTGTGGTCATTATGAAGGCTTTGATGAAAGAATCAGAACTTTAGCTGATATGGAAATAAGTATTGGAGATTTCATTTTAACCGGTGGAGAAATACCAAGTATGGCCATTACCGATAGTATCGTAAGATTATTAGGTATCATTAAAGAAGATTCTTATAAAAATGAATCATTTGATCATAATTTGTTAGATTATCCAGTATAT
>CACZQZ010000136.1 GCA_902783405.1 uncultured Erysipelotrichaceae bacterium | reverse complement strand
TTTCATTTTTTGACCTTCTACTTTTCCAAAAGCGAAATTTGAAGATAGCATTCCTTTGCTACTTACAACTTTATAACAAGGATATTTGTTTTCATCTGGATTATGGTGCAAAATATTTCCAACTACTCTACATAATTTAGGATTTCCCAAATATTCAGCAATCTCCTTATAAGTTACTACTTTCCCTTTAGGAATAGTGAGTAAGTAATCATATACTTTTTGTTTCATCTTCTATCCAATTTAAGTATTTTGAATATCCATTTGTAATATCATAAGATATTATTTCTGGTACTTCATAAGAATGATGATTTAATATTTCTTTTTCTACTTCTTTATATAAATCTTTCTTTGTTTTCATAAGTACAAGGTATTCTTTTTCATTTTCTACTTTACCTTTCCAATGATATAAACTTTGGATTTCTTTGATTTGACAGCAACTAACTAATCTTTCATCTAATAATAAGTGAACAACATCTTCCATTTCTTCTTGATTACTAAAAGTTGTTGTAATCATTATATATTCTTTCATTCTAATCCTCTTTTCCTATTTCTAAATATTCTTTTAATTTTTGTAAATTCTTTTTCATTTCTTCTATTCCCATATCATAAACATTTTGTAGTTTATCTTTATCTCTTTCAATAACTTTAACGTCTATAGAATGCTGTGGTCTTATCACAAATATTTTATTTTCATTTTCTAATTTTTTTATTAATTGAGTAGTTTCATTATAGTTTTGATATCTATTTTCCATAGCATTTATTAAATTGGGATATTTTTGAAATTTACGATGAATCATATTTATTTTTTTATCACTTAGTTTGTTTTTTTGATAGTTTAAAGGTCTTGTTAAAACAACAACAATTTTATCATAACCCTTTTCCATCATCTTTTTTATTGGAATACTATCTGATACTGCCCCATCTAAATATTTTTGTCCTTTTATAACTACTGGTTTTGTAACAAGTGGCATTGCCGATGTAGCTCTAAATATTTCCATATCTTTTAAAGGCTCTTCTATTTTAAGATATTCTGGTTTTCCTGTTTCTATATTTGTAACAACAGCCCAAAAGTTTTTATTATTTTCCTTGAAAGTTTTAGTATCAAAAGGATCTAGTTTTTCATTCATTTTATAATATGCAAAGTTTTTACTAACAATATTACCTGTAAAAATCAAATTGAATAAACTAATATATCTTCTATCTTTAGCAAACCTTTTACTATATCTAATAACTCTTCCTTTTTGATTAGAAAAATAGTTTGCTCCAAATAATGCTCCAGCAGAAACGCCCATAATACCATCAACATTTATTTTTTCTTCCATCATAGCGTCTAATACTCCTGCAGTAAACATTCCTCTCATGGCACCACCTTCTAATACTAATCCTACTTTCATTTGATCACCTTCTAAATTATTATATCATGAAAAAAAGAAGTTCATCCAAACTTCTCATTTTAAAGATTAATTTTAAAATTATTCTATTTCATGCCTAACATATCCCAATAATTCTAGATACGTTATGTTTTCAATAAAACTTTTCACATAAAATAATCATCTGTTTTTTGTCTTTGAAGAATCAAATTTATCACTATGCCCATATCCATGTCCAGAAACATTTCCACCATTACGAGTATTTAATGTGAATCGATCATGATTTTATGTATCCCTGACGTCGCCATTAAAAGAGTCTATTCGTACGTTTCCATCCCTATCTTGATAAATTTTTGTACTTCCAGTTGTTCCATTACTTTCATGTACTAGTCGCCAATCGCTCATACCCAAAACCTCCTCTGCAATCTATAATAATTCTAGAATTATTATTTTAACTTTAATAATTCTAAATTATTATCAACAAATTTAGAATATTTATCTCTTAATAATCCTAATTGCAACATCATATCTTCAATTTCTGGATAGCATTGATTATTTTCCATTTGATATTCATCTAAAGTAATCATAATATCTTCTGCTTCCATCAATAATTTTAATAATTTGGAAGCTTTTGAATCAACTTTTAACCATTCTCTCTCTCTAATATCAGGAAATTGCAATCCACTATCTTGTATTTTTTTTGCGATCATTTTTAATTCTTCCTCTCTTCTTTGTAAATCTTCTTTATTCATAGCATCACCTCTTAATGAAATTAATATAGCATTAACAATAATAATTGTCAATTAAAAAATTATAACAATAATTCTTCTATATATTTTTATAATTTTTTCATAGAAAAAGTATCAAAAAAAATACTATATTAGTAATAAATTTATAATTTCATCTAATAAATCACTATATTTTAAACCATCATATTCCCATAATTTAGGATACATACTAATATTAGTAAATCCTGGTAATGTATTTATTTCATTAACATAAATATCCTTATCAGTTACAAAAAAATCAATTCGAGCAAGACCTTTTCCACCTATTGCTTTAAATGCTTGAATAGCGGTTTTTTTTACTTCTTCTACTTTTTCTTCATTAAGACTTGCTGGTATTATCAATCTTGAATTTTCATTTCGATACTTAGCATCATAACTATAAAAGTCATCATCCGGTATAATTTCTCCTAAAGAAGAGGCTTTAACTTGTTCATTTCCTAAAACAGAACATTCTATTTCTTTGCCTACAATTGTTTCTTCTATGACAATCTTATTATCAAAATGAGATGCATACTCTATGGCATCTTTTAGTTCTTCTATATTTTTTACTTTACTTATTCCTATTGAAGATCCTGATGTGGATGGCTTTACAAAAATTGGATATGTTATTTTATTTTGTACTTTTAAACAAATATTTTCTAATGAATCTTTTGTTTCAATGCTATTTTCATCTATATACGTATAATTATCTTTATATCTTTTAATCCATACATATTTTGCTTGATTTATATTAGCATGCTCTAATATAATTTTTGTATATACCTTATCTAAAGCTAAAGCAGAAGACAATATATTACATCCAACATATGGAACTTTAATTAATTCAAGTAATCCTTGAATACTACCATCTTCACCATATTTACCATGTAAAATTGGAAAAACGACATCTAACTTTTTTAAATAAGAAAAAACATTATCAATTATGATTCTATTATTTTCATCCATTTTCATTTCTTTTAATTCATACCATGTTCCATCTTTATTGATATAAATTTTAGATATTTCATATTTACTATGATCTAAATTTTCTATAATGGAAGTACCTGATTTTATAGAAACATCATGTTCACTACTCATTCCACCAAAGATAACACCTATTTTTATTTTCATTTTTTCACCTCTATTATAATGTATAAAATTAAATTTTTTTTATTCTAAATAATTATGAAGAAAAATGTAATTTTTTTCAAAAATAGTTTTGCCATTTCAAAAAAATAGGTTTACGTAAACCTTTAAAAATGATATGATTATTATGGTGATAATAATGGAAGGAAAAGAAACTAAAAAAGATGGGGGAAATTTGGTTTTAATAATTATCATAGCTGTTTTATTTGTCGTTACAGCATTTTGTGCTTATAAGTTAGGTGTGGCAGGTAGAAGTGTTGTGGATGACACTAATTTACAAAAAGGTGGTAATACTTCTGTTCCTAATGAAGTAGAAGGAAAAACAGACTATCTTGTACTTGTAAATAAACAAAATAAACTACCAAGCACTTGGGAAGAAACAGTAGAACTTGAAGACGTAAAAAATGCATATGATGAAGACATCAAAGTTGAAAAAGAAGCTTTAGCACAATTCAAAAAATTAAGAGAAGCACTTTTAAAAGAAGGTGTTAACATTGAACTTGATAGTTCTTATCGTTCTGTCAAAAGACAACAAGAAATATGGGATGAATTTACAGAAAAATATGGGGAAGATTACGTTAAAAAATATGTAGCTGTTCCAGGATACTCTGAACATCATACCGGTCTTGCTATTGATGTATGTCTTAAAAAAGATGGAAAACTTATTTATGAAAATGATGACATGATGAAAGAAAAAGAAATTTGGGCTAAAGTTCACAAAAAATTAGCAGATTATGGATTTATTCTAAGATATCCTGAAGGTAAAGATAGCATTACAGGATATGCATATGAACCATGGCATTTTAGATATGTTGGTAGTGCAGAAGTTGCTAAAGAAATAACTGAAAAAGGTTTAACATTTGAAGAATATTTAAAACAAAATAAATAACATTTAAAAATAGTATGTGGTTTATATTTAAAAATTTGTTTAGAAGAAAATTAAATTTTTCTTCTTTTTTTATTCCAAAATCTTAATATTGGATATTTGTTTATATATTTTATTTGTGTTATTATGGTTTTACTTTAAACTAAAAAAGATACTTGATGAACTATTATAATGAAATAAAACAGAAATTAGCCATTAATAAAATATATAAAAAGTAAAAATACGAATCATAAAAATATTGTAAAAATAAAAATAAAATGTTATGATTAACATGGTGATAATAAATGGAAGGACAAAAGAATAAAACAAATGGGGTTAATGGAATTTTAATAGTCATCATTGTTATTTTACTTGGTGTTATAGCATTTTGTGCTTATAAAATAGGTACTATGGGTAGATGTGTTGTGGATGATACGAATTTACAAAAAGGTGGTAATACTTCTGTTCCTGTTGAAGAAGTAACTGATGATACAAAGGATGTTACTACAACCAATAGTGGTAATGTTAAATCTGAATCTGCTGATGATAGATTTAAAAAATATGCTGAAAATTTAAAAGCTGCTAGAGCCAAATATAAAAGAAGCGATGACAATAATATTCAAGATGGACAAGAAGGTTATGTATATAGTTGGACCAATAAACTTTTATCTACAGTTTATTTATCAAGCAATGGTGATTTAGTTGTTCAAACTGGTAATACTAAAAAGGTAGCTGAAAAAAATGTATTATCTTTTTATATCATTGGTTCAGGAAATGGTGGATTTAGTTATATATATGCAATTAAAGAAGATGGTACAGTAACAAATATTAATATTATTGGAACAGATGGAAATATTTTATCTAATTTTGAAGTAAAACAAAATATATCTAATTTAAAAAATATTGTTCAAGTTGTACAAGGTGCTTATTCTGATGGTGGAGGAGCTCTTTACCCAATTTTTATTGATATTGATGGAAATGCAATCACACCAAATTATAATCATTCATAAAAATTAATCCCTAAAAATATCTGAGTTTATTCAGATATTTTTTTGCATATAAAATTGACTTTTAAAAATCAAAAGTTTAAAATTATTAATAGGGTGAGTAGTGTGAAGAAGTTTGTAGTATTTTTATTATTTATTCTTTCTTTGTTTTCCACAGGATTTATGATTTATAACATTCAAAAATACAATGAAATCAATAATAAACTTGTGGAAAATCAAAATCAATTAAAAAAAATTAATGAAAATATTTTATCCACAGAAAAAAATAAAAAAGATGATACAAAAGAATATAAAGAATTAGAAAATAAAAATAAAGAAAAAGTAGAGGAATATGAAAAATGGAAAAAAGAAGTACAAAAAATAAAAGATTTATTATCTTAATTATCCTTTTATCTATTCTTCTAATAAGTACATTTACTATAAATATTTTATACTGTGGAAAAATGCAAAAAATAAATAAAGATTATCAAAATCTACAAAACGAATACAATGAAAAAAAATTAAAAGAAAAAGAATTAACAGAAGAAATAAACACAATTCAAAAAAAGCAAGAAGATATAGAAAATATTGTTCAAAATATAACAAACTTAAAAAAAGAATACTTCAGTTCAATTAAACAATTAGAAGATGAGATACTAGCAGGTAAATTAGATAAAAAAATAGCTTATTTAACATTTGATGATGGTCCTTATTATGCTAGTTATCAATTTTTAGATATATTAGATAGATATGATGTTAAAGCAACCTTTTTTACGATTGGAACAGGTAAAGAATCTTGCTATGACAATAAAAATTATGATTGTACGGCTATTTACGCTGAAGAAGCAAAAAGAGGTCATACCATTGCTAATCACACCTTTAATCATGCTATATTTAAAGGATTATATGATAGTCCACAAAGTTTTATGACACAAATAAAAAAACAAGAAAACTTAATTAAAGAAAAAACAGGAATTACTACCAATATCATAAGATTTCCTGGTGGTTCTAGAACAGCCGGAAGTAAAAAAGATGGAATTGT
>CACZQZ010000135.1 GCA_902783405.1 uncultured Erysipelotrichaceae bacterium | reverse complement strand
CTGCATCTACTGAGTGAGTATGAGCTGGTAAGTTTCCTACTGCTATACTATGAGTTTTTGATCCATCTGTTTTTTCTACCGTTTTAAAAGCATCATCTGATGTATCTACACCAACCAAAGTTCTTCCTTTACCAAACGCCTGCCATGTTCCTCCAAATCTATTTGCTACTTGTTCTGATGTTGTATCTGTCGTTGAAATATATATACTACCTACTGGATATATCTCATTTTTGAGTTCATTTTTTATATCTTCTACATGAATATTTGCAACTCTATATAAATCATCTACTGCATCTTTTACATCTGTATCTCTATAGGATACATCATTACTTTTTACGATAGTATCTGCGATTACTCCGCTTGCCCCGAATATGAGTCCTCCTATAATAGCACCTAATAAATTATTTCTAATGAAATTTTTTAATTTGCTCATATGCTTTTCCTTTCTACTCCTACTTTTTTTATTTCAAAAGTTTCCTTTATCAATTGTTTCAGTTATTTCTTTTTGAAATAAGTTCAGAAGCAATTTTCCTATGATTTGATTATATCACATTTTAAAACTTTTTGACAACCAAAAAAAAATATCATATTTTTTTGATATTTTTCAAAAAAGACTTTGATTTTAGGTATAATCCTGTATATTTATCATAATATTCTTCTAAAAAATCTGAAATTTGCTTTTTTTCTAATAATCCAATTTCTAATTTTTCTATTTTTAAAAGATCAATATAATAAAAAATACGAATTAATTTAATTGTTTTTTCTGAAACAATTTGTTCTCCTTCATAACAATTTTTACAAATATATCCGCCTTTTAAAGAAATGGTAACAATATCTGTTTTGTTTCCACAAACTGTACATGAATCTATATTAGGAAGAATTCCTAAATATTTTAAATATTTTAATTCTACAATATTCGTAATAACTTCTTCATCAAAATTTTCATTTATTTTAGTTAAAGCTGCAACTAAAATATCATAAATATTTTCATCTTCACTTTGTTTATATATATTAGAAGATAATTCCAATAAGTAAGATGCATAACTTATTTTTTTTATATCTTTTTTTATGTTTTTAAAAATATCTTTAACATCAACAGAAGATAAAGTAGATAATTTACTTTCTTTATAAAAAATATGAAAATCACCAAAGGTTAGTTTTTCGGATACACTTCTAAGTGGACTTTTCATTCTTTTACATCCTTTGGAAAGTACACCTATAATTCCATATTTTTTAGTAAAAACATCTAATATCTTGCTGGTTTCACTATAACTTCTTTCACCAACAACAATTCCTTCAACTTTTTCAATCATATTCTTCAAATCGATACTCTTGCTTTACTTCTGGATATTTTTCCTTATCAACTTTAGATATAAATGAATCATAAGGTCTTGCCCAAACTTTATCATCATGAGCATAGATAACTAAATCTTCTAAACTTTCAGAATGTTTAGCAATAGCAATTACTTTATATATCGTTCCTTTAAAATGTCTATAAGTTTGTCCTACCTTTACTTTTCTCATTTCTTGCCTCTCTTTTATACTTTAGATAGTATTCTATCTTTCCAGTATTTTTAAATAAATCCCATAATAAGTTTTTCATTTCAATCACCTATTTTATATTGGTCTTTATTTTAAATTTTAATCTTTTTCATAGCCAAATTCTGTTAAATATTTATCTTGGTCTCTCCATTTCTTAACCGTTTTAACAAAAATTTCTAAATAAACTTTTGTTTGCAATAATTCCTCTATATCTTCTCTTGACTTTATGCCAATTTCTTTAATTTTAGTACCATGCCTACCAACAATAATTTTTTTAACCGCATCTCTATCTACAATAATATTAGCGATAATGTAATAAGCATTTTTTTTCTTTTCCATATGTTCGATAATCACCGCTGTAGAATAAGGAATCTCTTCTTCTGTTAACCTAAATATTTTTTCTCTTATTCGTTCTGTAATCAAATAATTCATATTTTTATTGGTTAATGTATTTTCATCATAATACCAAAAATCTTCTTTCGCATATTCTTTCATCACTTTAATAAGTTCTTTAATGTTTTCTTGTTTAAGTGCAGATACAGGAATAATATGTTCAAACGGATATTTACTTTGGTATGTTTCTATTATTGGTAATACTTCTTCTCTTTTCATTTTGTCTACTTTATTTAATACTAAAATAGCAGGTAATCCTGTTTCTTTCATTTTTTCTAAGACAAATTCGTCTCCTCTTCCAAAAGGCTCTGTAACGTCTACTACAAGTGCTAAAAGATTAGTATCTTGCATATTATTATATGCTTCTTTATTGATATATTTTCCAAGTTTGTTTTTAGGTTTATGAATGCCTGGAGTATCTATAAAAATTAGCTGCACATCTCCATCAATATAAACTCCTTGAATAGAATCTCTCGTCGTTTGAGGTTTGGAAGAAGTAATCGCTAACTTTGTTCCTAAAATAGAATTTAATAAAGTAGATTTCCCTACATTTGGTCTTCCAATGAAACTAATAAATCCTGATTTCATTTTAAATTCTCCTCGTTAAAAGGATAAGGGCAAAGTTCTTTTACTTTTAAAACTAAAGAATCTCCATTTGGATTCATCATAGTAATAAGAGCATCTTCTTCAAAAAACTCTGTGATGACTTGTCTGCAAATAAAACAACAAGTTCCTATTTTTTCGTCATCACACATCACGTAAAGTTCTTTAAAGTCTTTCTTTTTATAACCTTCACTAATTGCTTTAAAAATAGCTGTTCTCTCAGCACATATGGTTGCCCCAAAAGATGCATTTTCAATATTAACTCCAGTAAATTCTCGTCCATCTTTCATAAGCGCTATCGCAGCTACTCTATATTTAGAATAAGGACTATAAGAATAATTTAATAACTCTTTTAATTTTTCTTTCATAAAAACTCCTTCTATAATATTTCTAATATCTTAGGTAAAAAAATAATAACTGCTCCAATGAATGCTGTAATAGATAATACAAGTGATGCTGAAGATGCTGTATCTTTAGCAATTTTAGCAAGTGGATGCATTTTATCTGTAATTAAATCAATGGTAGCTTCTATAGCTGTATTGATAAGTTCTGACGCAATAACAAGTCCAATGATAATAACTACAAAAAGCCATTCTTCATCTGAAATATGAAACACAAAACCAGCAATGGTTGCTACAATCATGGCTAAAAAAATAATAATTGCGTTATGTTCGCAAACAAAAGTATATGTAATACCATCAATCGCATGAAAAAAACTTTTATAATATCTTTCTAAAGGTGTACCATTATCTTTATTTCTAACCACTTTTTGTTCATTTTTAATTCTATCTAGTAATCCCATAAAAATCTAAAATCTCCTTCTGTTTATCAAACATTATTTTTTCGTCTTCTTTATTCATATGATCATAACCAAGTAAATGTAATAACCCATGAACACTCAAAAAGCAAAGTTCCCGTTTTAAAGAGTGTCCATATTCTTTTGCTTGCTCTTTAGCTTTATCTAAAGAAATATAAATATCACCTAAAACTCTATGTTCTTCTTTTACCTCTTCATTGTCTTCTAAAGCGAAAGATATCACATCTGTCTCCCTATCAATACCTCTCCACTCTTTATTTATTCTATGAATTTCTTTATTATCTACAAAAATAATATTAAATTCTACGTTTTGTAAATTTTCTTTAACACATACTTTATTCATTAATTCTTCTACATCTTTTATTTCATCAAAATCTTCTGTCTGATTAAATATACCTATTTCATTCATACAAAACTCACTCCCATTAAATATAATACCATAATTATTAAAAATACAACGACGATAATATTATAAAACCAATTTTTCTTTAAAATTTTTGGAAATTTTTCTCTGATACTATTTAAATAATAGAAAAGGTAAAATCCTACCATTCCACCTAAAATATTTAATATAATATCATCTACATCAAAAACTCTACCAATACAAAGTTGTGTAAACTCAATAGTAAAAGATAGAATCATTATAAGCAGAAATGCTAACTTGTCACTACTTTTACGAATAAAGTAATGAAGAAAAAATCCATAAGGTAAAAACATAAGTACATTTCCTACAACATTTCTAAGAAATAATCTAGATCCAAACCTATAACGAAACATTTCTTTAAATGGAATAAAATTCGATGATGACCAGTTAACATCTTGAAAAGTAACGGTATGGAATAAGCTCATAATATAAATAATAAAAAGTAACACAAAAACTTCTTTATAAAAAACAAAAGATTTTTTTTCAACAATAAGATATGTAATCCTTAAAGTAATTAAGATTGTACATATTATAATAATCATTGGCCATACGCCACCAAAGATATCAAGTATTGTTTCTCTGAGCAAGTATATCACCCTCTATTTTTTCATATGATGCTATATCTTCATACACGGATATAAATTCTTCTAACTCTATTTTACTATTCTTTTCATCGATTTTCAAATCTTTTTGAGAAATAATATATTCTCCCTCTTTTAATTTTTCTTCTATTTTTTCTTTAGCTGCTCTCCTAGCTTTTTCGATAGCTTCTTTCTTGTTATAGTTTTTATCAATTATTTCTATCTCTTTTTGATGTTCTTTTTCTAAAGATATCGGTAAAAAAGAATGATATAAAAGTTTTTTACTTTCGATTTCTTTTTGTTTAAATGGATGTAAATTAAATTCAAACCTTTTTTGTATAAAATGAATAGTATATACTGTTTTTTGATGATGTAAATCTTTTTTTTCATAGTAATAAAGTGGTAAAGATACTTTTACTTTATACCATACTTCCGCATAAATATGTCCTGTGGAACTCACAATATCCATAATGTTTTCATTCAAATAAATAATGCCACTTACTAATAAATCACCTTTATTTACATAATTATTAACTTCTTTTTGAATATCTCCTTCTGTTACTTCTATTCTTTTGATAATACCAGATTTTTTAGCTACGATATTTCTTTTTTCTTTTTCTAATTTTTTTTCTTTTTTTTCTCTTTCTTCAATTCGAACAATATATTTTATTCCAACATTTTCAATTTCTAACCATTCTATTTTATCTTTATTATTTTCTAATATTTTCTCTTTTATCTTCTGTATTTCTTGGTAACTTTTTTTTAAGCTTTTTTCTTTAATACCATAAGTTTCTAATTCATTTTTAACAAGTCTTCTAACTTCTTTATCTGTATGAACAATTTCTATTTCAAAAATAATATGGGTTAAAAAATATACAAATAAAATACTCAAGATTAAAAAAAAGATGATGATTTTATGATAGCTTAATAATTTTTTTATTTTCATCATTCCAAGAGTATCTATAGTTTCTATTTCGTACACTGTTTTTAAATCCATTACTTTGTCATAATCTTCTTTATAAATGGTTATATAAATTTGATTATATTTTGTTCTTTTAATTTTTATTAATTCTATTTTATTTGATATCAATCTTCTAAGAAAACGTTCAATATTTTTTCCTGTTGCTTTTAAAATAATTTTACTTCTAAATTTTTCAATAAAATTATTTTTCATTTGATCACCTAAGTTCTATACTTTTGAATTTACCAGTAATTAAAATTTCATCATTCATAAGTTTATTAACCGTTAAATTTTCTCCTTTGATAATTATTTCTCCTTTTTTGTAATAAATAATAACTTTATTATTATCAAAATGTCCAATAGATGTATAGTTTACAATATTGACTCTACCTTCCAATAATTTAAGTTCAAACTCATTTTCTAAAATAAAATCTCTTACGTTTTTTATGATATTCATAATATCACCTAAAAAATTTTATGCAAAAAAAGAGAAACTATTCAATTTCTCTCAAAAATAATATAACGCAACATATACCAATTTTTATTCTAGAACACATGTATATGTACCATTATAATTTTTGGTAATAACAAGGTATGCATTTAAATTTATAGCTTGTTTTGTTCTTGGATTTATTAAATCACTTCTTACTAAACTACTATTATTAATTTTTAAATCTTTTATTTGTACTCTTGTAGTAGTATTATTTAGTAAAGAGGTATCATTATTATGTAAAATATAATATTGTCCAGCTTCACATAGCGTTGTTATAAAATCATCATATCTTTTAGAAGTATTTCTTTTTATAATTCCATTATATACTGGAAATGAAACTAATAATATTACAGCAAGAACAGCTACCACCGCAATAACTTCTACTAAAGTAAAACCTTTCCTATTCATAATATCGACTCCTATCATCTAATATGATTTTATCATAACATGTACTTTCATTCAAGTCACTTTTTACTTAAAAATAAAAAGTATAACATAAAGTTATACTTTAACGATTCAAAAGATAAATAGCTAAATTTAGATAGGTTGCAAATAAAATCCAAAGTAAATATGGAATTTGAAGTAATCCTGATAATTTATTTTTATTATAAAATAGTCTTATCATTTGAATAACTAAAATATCTAAAATTAGAATCCAAAGAAAAGCAAATAATCTCCATTTAAAAACAAAGAATACAATAGACCATAGTGCATTAAATATAAGTTGTAAGTAATAAATAAAATCTATCTCTTTATCCTCTAAATGATTACTTTTTATTATTCCATAAGATATACCCATTAAAATATAAAGAATAGTCCATACAATAGGAAATAAAATACTTGGTGGTGAAAGAAATGGTTTTTCTAAACTACCATAATCCATAAAAGGAGATATAATAAAACTTACTACTATTCCCACTAAAACAGGAATTAAAATAGATATAAAATATGTTTTAATTTTATTCATATCAATAACACCTCTAGTAAATCATATGAAAAAAAAGTTCTAATAGAACCTTTTTATCTATGTGTTAATTGATATATTTTTCCACCTATTAAAGCGGCTAAACCGTTCCCTGGAATATAATCTAATATAGAATCACTAACTAAGTTTATTAATTCACTTATATTTATTACAATAGGATTTCTATCATTATGTTCAAAAACACCTACAATTTCACCATGCTCATCTATTGTTATTCCTTCAAGACCTGGCTCATCTAAATAATATCTTCCTTCAAAATTTAATTGATTTGATTCAATTGTATATAATAGAAAAACTGATTTTGTAAATCCTATGGACTGGGTACAAACCAAATATTTTTTATGATTAAACTCTGTTATTGCAATACCTTGAACTCTAGCTCCTATTTGATATTCATGAGGCTTTTCTTCGATACGGATACTTTTATTTTGTTCGTCGTATTTCACTTTGTAACAATATAAAAAGCCATG
Source organism: uncultured Erysipelotrichaceae bacterium (assembly GCA_902783405.1). Classification (GTDB taxonomy): domain Bacteria; phylum Bacillota_I; class Bacilli_A; order RF39; family UBA660; genus RUG12867. The sequence goes on along the minus strand of CACZQZ010000135.1, from coordinate 5,419 downwards.
ATTTACTGGATTAAAAGTTCCTACATAAATTTTATTATCATAAAAATAAATGGTTGATGTCTTTGCTTTTTTATTGATATTTTTAACATTTATTTCATTTTTTATTTCTAAATTCATTTCAGCTAGAAACTTCACCGTATCACTAAAGTCAATCGTATAATCATATGGTAAAATATCTAATTTTTCAATCACTTTATAATCATATGTTTTTACTTCACCATTACTTGCAGTAACATATAATATTCCATTATTTTTATCATAACTAATTCCACCAACATGAGATTTTATATCTAAAATAATTTTCCCTTCATATTTAGCTGTCTTTCGGTTATAAATATAAAGTCGTGAAAAATTATTTTTTTTATATGCACTTATTAAGATATTATCCTCTATACTAGTAATGCTTTGAACAGTATATCTATCTCTTTTAATATTTTTATAATCAATATTTTCATATAAATTATGAGATTTTTCTTCTTGCATTTTTTTATATCGCATAATTTCTTCTGTTTGTTCTTTAAGTGTAAAATATACATTCTTTAGTTCTTTTATTTTAATAATCTTCGTCTCATTTTGAACATTAACTTCATCAACATTCTCATCATAATTTTCTATAATAGCTACTTTTGGTGGAATTTGCATGTTTCATCTTCCAAAGAATAAATATCATATAATTTTTCTAATTCTGTAATTTCACTATCATTCATTTCCATTAAAATATTTAATCTTCTTCTCATCACATCTAAGTTAACATCATCATGAAACATTACAGACATCAAAGTCTTACATCTAACCTCTTTTTCTTTATATAATTTAAACTCATCTTCTACAGGTTCTCCATTTTCTATTCTTTGTAATTTTTCTTCAATAGACATTTTATTCCTCCTACTTATTTTTATTTTATATTAGCATCATCATAAAGTCAAACATGATTACTTTAACATTTTAAAATCACCTAATTTTTTTCCCTCTAAAATATAAGGAGTCGCATGTTCTACTTTGATATCAAATATTTTTTCTTTGGGATTGATATTTAATAAAATTAAAAGTAAACACCTTATCGTATTTAAATGAGAAACAATTCCAATGGTAATATCTTGATCAATAGGTAAATTCATTAAAAATTGTCTACATCTGTTATAAACATCTTCATAATTTTCTCCCTCTGGTGCCTTTTGCTTGAAGTCTGTTCTAAATTTATTATAATTATCATCTGTTATATACTTTTGATATGATGATTTTAATAAGTCTGCTTGCATTTTACCTTCAAAAACACCTAAGCTTCTTTCATTTAGTCTTTCATCTACAATAACAGGACATGATAAATTAAGTAAATTTGCTGTCCTTATTGCTCTACTTAAACCTGAACAATATATTTTTTGTATTTTTTGAATTTCTTGAATATAATGTAATTTCTTAGCACTTTCTATTCCTTCTTCAGATAAATTTGTAATTTCACTATCTAAAGCACCTGTGTAAAAAATAGTTCCATTCTCATTTAATAAATTTGCCAAAGTTTTTCCATGGCGAATAATAATAATTCTCATTTTTCACTCCTTACACATAGTTTTTTATAAATTACAATTACTATTTTTTATCTAAGAATTCTTTAGCTTTATCAAATAATCCTTTAGCATTATCAAAGGTTAATTTTGCTTTTACTGCATCAATAATTTGATTAATTTCTTTATCTGGTAAATCAATACCAAATTCTTTTTCAATTGCCTTTACTGGATCTTTTAAAAACTTCTTTTTAAATTTTTCATCTTTTCCTATTTTTTTAATTATTTTATCGATTTTTTCTTTCATTTCACTCATAAGATTTCCTCCTAATAATCATTTTTTATACATCTAAAACAGCTAAAATAATAACTCCTGTTAAAACTAAGAAGATTCCAAGATACTCTATTTTACTTAATTTTTCTTTTAAAACAATTCTAGATAATATCATGGATAAAACACAATAACTTCCAACAATCGGTGCAGATACAGTTGCATTTCCACTCATTGCATATACATAAAAGAATTGTCCACCTGTTTCAAAAATAGCAGCCCATAATTTTGATTTTTCATGAAATATTTGAAAAGATTGTTTTTTCTTTTTTAAATAAATATAAGTAAATAACGCATATAATGCGAAAGTATACTCATATGCAATTAAAGCACTATCTTCATTAATTAAACTTAATTTATCAAGATAAATACCATCTAGAAAAGTACCCATTCCATCTAAAATACAGTATACTATTGGAAATAAAATCGTGAGAGTTATTACTTTACGAACGGTATTATTTTTTCTATATTTTATTCTTTCTTCTTTGTTTTTTTGTAGTTCTACAATTGATAATACAAAAATACCAATAAAAATCAAAAATACAGCAATATAAAATGGCATTTCAAATTTTTCTTTGAAAAACAAAATTAATAATAAAGCTGTAATAACTCCACTACTATTTTGAACTGGACTTGAAATAGAAAGCTCTAAATATTTTAAGCCTTTATATCCTATAACCATACTAGAAATATAGAAAAAAGATACTGGCAAATACTTAATAATATCCATTAAGTCAATAGAAACGTGCTTTAAAATCATAAATATGGTAGCATGAATCCCCATTACAATTCCAACCATAATTCCTGTTTTTAAATGATTATTATCTTCTTTTCCTCTATTTCCAATTTTATAAAATAAGTCAGCAGTTCCCCAACAAATAAATGTGAGTAAAGTACATAAAATCCACATAATCTAGTCTCCTTTGTTTTATTATATCATATGTTATTCTACGGTAACAGACTTAGCTAAATTTTTTGGTTTATCAATATCACACTTTCTCTTTAAAGCTGTTTCATAAGCAATCATTTGAAGCACAGGAACAATCAAAATGCTTTGTGCATAATCATTTAATTTAGGAACAACTAATTCATAATCATATTTATCTATTTTTTCATTGGTAATAAGAATAATTTTAGCTCCTCTAGATTTTACTTCTTCAATATTTGAAATCGTTTTTTCTTTAATATCTTTATCTGTAATAATACCAAATACGGGCATGCCTTCTTCAATCAAAGAAATTGTTCCATGTTTTAATTCCCCTGCTTGATAGGCTTCACTATGAATATAAGATACTTCTTTTAGTTTTAAACTTCCTTCTAAACAGATAGCATAATCTATTTTTCTTCCAATAAAAAATATATTTTCTTTTTTATAAATTTCCTCAGCAATCCTCCTATATTCTTCTCTATTATTTAATATCTTTCTTAAAAGTTTAGGTAAATCTTTAAACTCTTTCATAACATTATCTTTTATTCCTTTTTTTAAAGAAGATTTATAAGCCATTAAGGAAAGAACCGCTACTTGAAGTAAATAAGCTTTTGTTGTTGCGACTGCTACTTCAACGCCTGCTTCTATAAAAATTTTCATTTTACTTTCGCGGGCAATAGTACTTGTCTTAACATTGACAATAGCTAATGTATCTATATTTTTTTGATTGGCTTTTCTCATAGCCGCAATTGTATCAGCAGTCTCTCCTGATTGTGAAATTAAAATAACAAGTGTTTTTCGGTCATAAATAATATTTTTGTACCTATATTCAGATGCTACATCACAAAATGTTTTAATTCCTACTTTTTCTTCAAGTAAACTTTTTCCAATCATTCCAGCATATAATGCTGAACCACATCCTATAATATGAATTTCTTCGTATTCTAATAAATTAGGAAATTGTTTTACATTTTCTAAATATGGAGTTAAAGTTTTTTCTAAAACAAAGGGTTCTTCCATAATTTCTTTTAACATAAAGTGTTCATATCCACATTTATCTTTTAATTCGCTATCCGTGTTTGCTGTAAGAATTTGTTTTTCTATTTTTTTACCATTTTTCATAATAAGAAAGTCTTCACCAAGTTTAGCAATTTCTCCTTCATCTAATAAAATATACTTGTTTGTATAATTTATAATAGCTGAAATATCACTAGCTATAAAGTATTCACCTTTTAGGATTCCAATAACAAGTGGACTATCTTTTCTAACAGCATATAAAGCATCTTCGTCATCAAACAAAATTCCAAGTGCATAAGATCCTTTCATTTTTTGCATTGCTTTATAAATAGCTAACATTGCATCCTTTTCATAATAATAATTAATCAAAGCACAAATAACTTCTGTATCTGTTTCACTTTTAAAAGATACTCCTTTTTTTATAAGCATCTCTTTGATTTCTTCAGAGTTTTCTAATATTCCATTATGAACTAATGTTACGTTTCCTACTCTATGAGGATGTGCATTTACTTCACTTGGAACACCATGTGTAGCCCACCTAGTATGAGCAATTCCTATATGACAATCTATAATTTTTTCATGATTTAGTTTTTCTTCTAAATTAGTTACTTTTCCAACGCTTTTAATTATTTGAACATCTGTATTATTTTTGAAGGCAATACCACTAGAATCATATCCTCTATACTCTAACGATTTTAATCCATCCAATAGGATTTTTTGTGGATGTTTTTGTCCACTGTAACCAACAATTCCGCACATAAAAATACCTCCACTATAAAATATGGTGGAGATATATATTTTGTTATAATTTTGATTTTATTTTTTGTATATATATCTAACGAATCACCTATCCGTAGTAGTACCCGCCGAATCTTTCGATAATCTACTAACCTCGTCATCCATATGGACCTGGCGCTATACAAACACATACAACCTTTCTATGTTTGTATTTATTTCATTGTATCATAAAATAATTCATTAGACAAATAAATTATCACATTAAAATTTATGCATTATCTATTATTTTTACTAATTTATTTATATAGTATTTATCACTAAATTCATTTATAGCAAAACACTTCTTGCCTAAATCTTTAAATGAAGCTCCACATGAATATAATACATACCTATCAAGTATTATAAATCGATCATGAAATGAATTATTATTTAAGAATACTACATTATGATACTGTTTCTGATATTTTTTCTTAAGTTTTTCATCAATATTTTTAGATACAATGATAATTTTTTTATCTATTTTTTTGAGTATATCTAATAATTCTTTTCCAGCATAATTATCGATTATAATAATTTCATTCATGGCTCTATTAAATATATCTAATAACGTTGAATATGCATCATAAAAATCTCCTTCAAAGAACAAGTAATTTTTAACAATATCTTTAGGATTAAACTTATCAAATAATTCATCAATTCTTTTGGTATTATTGTCTACTTTTTCTTCAATCAAAAGATATTTACGTGGTAAAAATGATTTATTATAATTAATATAATGTCTCATTTTAACAAACGTATCCATAATTCTAATACTTACTTCTATTGCTTCTTTTGATTTTAATATCGTGGCAAGCATATAAACGCCTTGTTCTGTAAACACTCTAGGATTAGTCCTAGATTTTG
>CACZQZ010000134.1 GCA_902783405.1 uncultured Erysipelotrichaceae bacterium | reverse complement strand
ATATGATCCACAATTAAATATTACTTTCTCTACTTTAAAGTTTTTTACTAAGTTAATTGCTTCTCCCATATGATCATAATCTCCATGAGTTAAAATCAAATAATTTATTTTTCTTATTCCTTTTGCTTTCAAATATACAATAACATTATCACTAACATAATATATTTTGTTATTAAAACTAACTATTCCACCTGTATCAATCAAAATATTTTCTTTATGGTGCGCGAAACTTATCAAAGTACTATCTCCTTGTGATACATCATGAAAAGTGATTTCTGGATATTTTTGTAAGTACGGGAAAAAATAACTTATGAATAAAAATAAAATGAGATACAAATATTTATTATGTTTTAAACTATAATGCATAATTATTAAGTATAAACTAATTACTACAATACTCCATTTACCATAGATTAAAATAACAGAATAATTTGTAAATAATAAAGAAACATGTTCCATAAAGTAAGTTAAAAAAGAATAAAGATAATCTAAGAAAGGAAACATAAAAACAAGTAGTGACATTGGAAAAATAATGTAAGATATAAATGGAACAAAAAACAAATTAAAAATAATAGAACATATATTTAATTCATAATTATTTGTAAGTAAAATAGAAATACTCGCTAAAAAAGATATAAAAGAAGTCATTAAAAGTTTGGTTATATAAGAAGAACAATCTTCTATTTTTTTAGAAAATAAAATCAATGCAAAAGAAATCATGAAACTAAATAAAAAACCAATATGATAAATATAAAAAGGATTATAGATTAATAAGATACAAAAAATAAAATACAACCACTTTAAAGGAGAAACTTGCAAATCAAATTTCTTATTGATAAGAAGAAAAATAAAAAGAAATGAACTTCTTATGACTGATGGAGAAAAATTAGTTAAAAAACAATAAAAAAGTAAAAATAAACTACAAATACTATTAGAATATTTTGTTACTTTTTTTAATAATTTTAATAAAATTAATGTAAATAAAGAAACATGCATTCCAGATATAGCAAATAAATGGCTAATACCATTTATTTGATAAGATTCCTTTATATCTTTAGCTATATAACTATTATCTCCTAAGATAAATGCATATAAATATTCTTTAGACTTTATATTTTCTATTCTTTGAATGATTTTATTTTTTATAAATTTAAGAATATTTTGATTATTTTTTATTTTCTTTATTTCATCTGCATTAAATATATATTCAATATTTTGTGTTAATAAATATTTTCTATAATTAAACGTATAAAATGTTTTATTATCTTCTGGAATTTTAAAAGAACCTTTTAAAAATAATTCATCTCCTATTTGATAAGACACATCTTCATTATCTTTTAAATAGTAAAAAACAATATATTTTTGGTTTGTATTATATTCTTTCAAATTTATTTTAACTCTTTCTTTATCTTTATAAAAAGCCTCAACGTATCCTAATAAAATATTATTATTTTTTTGATGAGGTTTTTGATAGAAATAATGAGTATATAATGTATGAAAAAAAGTAAAAAAAAGAAGAAAAAAAAGAAATAAGTTAGACTGTAATATAACTTTTAAGTTTTTCAAATGTAGTATCCCCAATACCTTTAATATTTTTAATATCTTCTATGGTTTCAAAAGGATGTTCTTCTCTATATGCTATAATTAAGTCAGCCTTAGATTCTCCAATTCCTGGAATGGTCATGAGTTCTTCTTTAGAAGATGTGTTAATATTTACTGGATAAGCGTTTTGAGATGCACTTTTACTCTCTTTACTTGTACTTTCTTTTTCATATGTAATTAAAGCATCATTATTTTTATAAATATAACTATTTTTGATCTGTGAATTATTTTCTTTGATTTGTTTTGATTCTTCTTTTGAATATACAAAAATAACCATTTCATCTTTTACTTTTTGACTTAAATTAATATACATAGTATCTGCATTTTCTTTAAGTCCACCGCTTTTTTCAATTACATCTTTTACACGTTCAGTAGATATCACTTCATACACTCCAGGAGAATTTACTTCTCCTTTAATATCAACAAAAAAATGGTCTACTTCT
>CACZQZ010000133.1 GCA_902783405.1 uncultured Erysipelotrichaceae bacterium | reverse complement strand
GATGACTTAGCATTAAATATTTTGTATGATGAGTCAGCAAAAAATCAAGATCCATTCTGGGAAAAAACATCTGCCGATTATTTTGCTGGTATTGCACAGGCTCTATTTGAAGATGCAACTGAAGATCAAATTAATTTAAATAGTATTAATTTAATGACAACTGTTGGCGAAGATAAAATTATGGGTTCTACTTATATCAAAGAATACTTTAATTTTAAAGATCCTACTTCTGCCGCATACATTAATGTATCTTCAACGATTAATGCTCCAAATGAAACAAAAGGTAGTATTTTATCGGTTTTTAGACAGAAGATAAAATTATTTGCTACTAGAGAAAATTTATCTGAAATGTTATCACATAGTGATTTTGACATGAAAGATATTGGTAGACATAAAACAGCTGTTTTCTTAGTTATTCAAGATGAAAAGAAAACATATCATTCGTTGGTTACTATATTTTTAAAACAATGTTATGAAACTCTTATATCAGTTGCACAAGAGTCAGGTGGAAAACTTCCACATAGAACAAACTTTATTTTGGATGAGTTTGCGAACATGCCACCTCTTAAAGATGTTACTACGATGGTTACAGCAGCCCGTTCTAGAAATATAAGATTTAATTTTATTATTCAGAACTTTGCTCAACTTTATGATGTATATGGAAAAGAAAATGGAGAAACTATTAAGGGAAACTGTGGAAATATTGTATACTTAATTAGTAGTGAGTTATCAGCCTTAGAAGAAATCAGTAAAATGTGTGGTGAAGAAAAATCGAAAGATGGAGAAAAAACGGTTTCAACACCACTTGTAACGGTAAGTGATCTTCAAAGATTGAAACAATGGGATATTATCGTTCTTAGAATTCGTATGATGCCATTTAAAACAACACTTACACCAAACTTTCAAATGAACTGGGGAAAAACTTATCCTAAAGCAACTTATCCACAAAGACAAAAAGAACCTGTAAAAACGTTTGATATAAAGAAATATGTAGATGAAAAAAGACAAGCTAAGATGAATGAAATGCTTGGTGGAGATTCCAAAACTTCAGGATTAAATATACCTGATTTGCCTTTTCCAAATATGGGTATGCCTAGAGGAAGAAATCCTTTTGAAAGACCATCATTTCCAGGAATGCCAACTAGTCCAAATTTAGATGTTCCTTCACCTGATGGTAATATAGATGTTGATGAATTAATTAAGAGAATTGATGCTAAGATTGCAGAATTAGAAGAAGAAGAAAGATTAGAAAAAGAGCAAGCAAATAAGCCTGTTATTGAGGCTAAAGAAGAACCTGAAGAACAAATTGATAAAATCATTCCAAATCTTCCTCCAAAAAGAGTAGAGATTCCTAAAGTTGAAGAAAAAGAAAATAAACCTCAAATGAATCAAGTTCATAAAGAAATAGAATCTCAAACGAGTTCAAACGTTACTAACGCTGATGAAGACCATAGCATCACAATACCTGTAGATAATCAAATATCTAAAGTAGATGAACTAGGTATGGACTTACCCAAAGCACCAATTTATGATGACGATGCTATATATAGTGATACATATATTACAGATGATCAGTTCTTTGATGATTTCTTCTATGATGAAGATGAATAAAATTTTATATAATCAAAAGAATATTTAATATTTTTGTTTTGATTGAATTACCACCTATGTCACTAGGTGGATTTTTTGTTCATAAGTGAATACTATTAACATTAATTATTAGGCGATTATTATATATAATGTGTAATATAAACTATTAACTATATATATAATGAATTTTACCATCAATTATCTACAAAATATATTAAAGATGTAATAAATTAAAAATTGTAAAAATATTATAAATAAACTAAAAATAATATTTAAATTTAAAGAAATAAAGTAATATAATACAAAAAATTACAAAATTTAAGAAAATTATAAATATATAAAATTGGAAGATTATTGTCTTCCAATTTTTAATTTGATTACACGATATTTTAAATATTAAAATAATCATACTTTTCAAAATTTAATATTAATCTTTTGACAAGTAAAAATAAATTATTACAATGTTTGTTGAAAGGAGGATTTTATGTCCATATTATATCAACTTAAAAATGTAAGTAAATTTTATAATGAAGGAAGAGTATGTGCTTTGTCCAATATAAATTTAAAAGTATATAGAGGTGAAATATTAGTAATCTTAGGACCATCAGGTAGTGGTAAATCAACTTTACTAAATATTTTGGGTGGAATTGATGTTGAAAGCAGTGGAAAAATGTTATTTCAAAACAGAACCATTCAAAATATTTTCAAATATAGAAAAGAAAATATAGGGTTTATTTTTCAAGACTATTATTTAATTAATAATTTGACAGTAAAAGAAAATATTGAACTTGCTCATTATATTAGTAAAGCACCTTTTCGAATTGATGAAGTAATGGAACTAGTAAATATTAAACATTTAAAACATAAATATCCGTATGAATTGTCTGGTGGTGAAAGGCAGAGAGTCGCTATTGCAAGAGCAGTTGTTCATAATCCCAAAATATTAATCTGTGATGAACCAACGGGGGCTCTTGATGAACAAAATGGTAAAAAAGTTTTAGAATTTTTAAAAAAAATCAATGAGACGTATCATACAACGATAATTATTGTAACTCATAATCCTAATATTGCTTTGATGTCTGACCGAATAGTAAAAATGAATAGTGGTGAAATAAAAGAAATTATAAAAAATGAAATGAAGATTGAACCAGAAAATATGAGGTGGTCTTAATGTTATATAAAAATAGTATTCGAAAAATAAAGAAAAATCCTTTTGAATTTTTTCTGTTTACTTTATTTTTTACAATTGGTATTTTTGTATTTGTTATGATGAATACTTCTTTAATATCTATGAAAGATAGTTTTAAAATATATTTAAAAAAGCAAAATATAGAAGATTTTAGCTTCACAATAAATAAAGATATAAATTTAAAAGACCTTTCTAAAAAAAATAATTTTTATTATGAAATTGAAAAGAATAAATGGATTCAAAAAAAAGATTTGTTTTTAGAAATTTATCCATATGAAAAAACTAAAAAAATTAATATACCATATTTAATAAAAGGAAAATTTCCTGAAAAAGGAGAAATTACGATTTCAAATAAATTTGCTAAAGAAAATCATATTAAAATAGGTGATACATTTAAAATTAATAAAAAAAAGTACATTATTTCAGGATATGCTTATCACCCTAGTACTATTTATATGATGGTAGCAGGAAAAATTTATTCAAGCCATAAAAATATTAGTAACATCTATATGTATAAAGATGATTATGAATCTTTAAATACATATGAGAATATTACTTATGTTTCTAAATACAAAGATAAAAAAAAGAATGATTTTTTTATTAATTATTTAGCTGGGACAGAAAATCCATTTAAAAAAATGGAAAAAGAAGTAGATTTAGGTGAAACTTTAATTAGAATGATGAAAATTTATTATATTTCTTTAAATTTTGAGCTATATCATATTTTTGCTAGAGGAATGTTTTATATTTTCATATTTCTATGCTTGTTAACTTATTTACTCATGTTTCAGAAAAAAGTAAAAAAAGAAAAAAGAGAACTTGCTTTACTTAAAATGATGGGATATGAAAAATATCAAATTATTCTTTCTTATAGTATTTATCCTCTTTGTAGTTTTATACTAGGCTTAATAATCGGAATTATATTAGGATACATTTTTCATTATCCATTTATGAATTTATTTTTGAAAAGTTATCAATTACCGATACTAACTCATTTTAAAGGATTAAATGTAAAAGCATTAATATCCATTATTTTTCTTTTACTTTTTGTTTTAATGTTTTATATTTTTTGTTACCTTAAAAAAGATGTTTTATCTTTATTAAAAGAAAAAACACACAAAATATCTTTTGTCAAAAAAATTATAAAAATAATTATATCAAAACTATCATTTTTAAAAAGAATTCAAGTTTCTTTAATATTAGAAAGAATAGGCATTTCTTTATTTGCATTTATTTTATCTACAGTTGTAAGTTTCCTTTTATTATTTGTTTTAATAGGAAAAGATGCTGTAAACGAAATGATTTCATCTTCATTTAAAAGTATTACTTATGATTATGAAGTTTTATATACAAATATACAAACAAAAAATAGAAAAGGAGATCTTGTTTTAAAATATCAAGGATTTTATAAAAAAGATACAATTATTCTATATGGCATTAAAAATAAAAATCAATATTTAAAATCTTATCCACTTAAAAATAATGAATGCGTTATTAATAAAACATTAGCTTTAAAATATAACATAAAAGAAAAAGATTCATTTAAAATAAAAATTGATAATAAAGAATATATCTTTAAAGTAAAAAAAATTGAAGATAATTATCAAGATAGTTTATTATATTTGTCTTTTAATGAGTTAAATCAAATTTTAAACTTTAAAGATGGTTACAACATAAGATATGTTCAAACTAAAAATAAAGATAAATTATATGACGATGATGTATATTATATTAATTCTATAGAAGAATCTAAAGAGAGTATGCGAAACGTTTTTTCTATTTTTGAAACACTTATAACCCTTCTTTTTATAAGTTCATCAATATGTTTAATCTTTTTATTCTGGTTTTTATCTAATACTATTGTTGAAGACCATAAGAAAAATATTCTTTTATTTAAATTATTTGGTTATACAGATAAAGAAATAGAGAAAATTTTTTTACATCAATATTATTATATTATTATTTTATCATATCTACTTGGCATTCTTTTGATCATTCCATTTTTTAAATTGATTTCATCTAGTTTATTAAAAGAAAATTTTGTTTTTGATTTTAATTTTTCTTTTTATAAATTTATTTTAGGATTTATCCTTTTATTTTTAGGGTACAACATATCGATGAGATTTGCTAAAAAAACACTAGAAGAATACAGCATCAGTGAACTCTTAAAAAGAGAAGAATAAAAAAAGTATAGACAAAAATCTATACTTCTTTTTTTGGAGTAATTTTATCTTTTCCACCCATATAAGGCCTTAAAGCTTTAGGGATATTGATACTACCATCAGGATTGTAATTGTTTTCAAGTAAAGCAATAATAGCTCTAGGAGAAGCAAGTACAGTGTTATTTAAAGTGTTTGCTAAATAAATACCATCTTTTCCTTTAACTCTAATTTGAAGTCTTCTAGCTTGTGCATCACCTAAAGTAGAACAAGATCCCACTTCAAAATATTTTTGTTGTCTAGGAGACCATGCTTCAACATCACAAGATTTAACCTTTAAATCAGCTAAATCTCCAGAGCAACACTCTAAAGTACGAACGGGAATATCTAAATTTCTAAATACTTCTACAGTATATTTCCACATTTTATGATACCATTCCATATGTTCTTCAGGTTTACAAAGAACAATCATTTCTTGTTTTTCGAATTGATGAAGTCTATATAAACCTCTTTCTTCGATTCCATGAGAACCAATTTCTTTTCTAAAACATGGAGAATAAGAAGTCATTGTAATTGGAAGACTATCTTCAGGGATAATTTGTCCTTTGTATCTTCCAATCATAGAGTGTTCACTAGTTCCAATCAAATATAAGTCTTCTCCTTCAATTTTATACATCATAGCGTCCATTTCAGCAAAAGACATAACACCATCTACAACATCTCCTCTAATCATAAAAGGAGGAATGCAGTAAGTAAATCCTTTATCAATCATATAATCTCTAGCATAAGCAATCATTGCTTCATGAAGTCTTGCAATATCTCCAGTTAAATAGTAGAAACCAACTCCAGATGTTCTTCCAGCACTTTCTTTATCAAGTCCATTTAAATTTTTTAAAATATCTGCATGATGTGGTATTTCATATTCAGGAATAATAGGCTCACCAAATTTTTCAATTTCAACGTTTTCTGAATCATCTTTTCCAATTGGAACAGAATCATCAATAATATTTGGAATAACCATCATTTTGGTTTTAATTTCATTTTGAATT
>CACZQZ010000132.1 GCA_902783405.1 uncultured Erysipelotrichaceae bacterium | reverse complement strand
TTTTATTTCAACAATTACTTTTTCCTGATCTTTTGTAAGTTCAAAAGGAAATTCTTCTTCAAATTCATATTGTTCTTTTGTATCTTCTAGAAAAGCAAAACCTTTCATGTTTTCTCTTTCTTTATATAATTTTAATAAATCATCTGCAATATCTTCAATTTTCTTTTGAACTTTTAACTTTGTTTTTTGCCATTCTGTTGTACCTAATTTATTTAATTTAGGAATAATGCCATCATTACTTGAAAATTTACTTAATAGTTCTATTTTTTCTACTGGAATATAAAGTTTATCTCCACCATCATATTCTATTTGCAAATAATCTTTTTTTAAACCATTTTTATTTAATGATTTAATGCCAATATATTTACCAATACCACAGTTTGTATGTACTACATAGTCTCCCACCTCTAATTTAGTAATATCTCTTATTTTTTTACCATACTTAAATTTTGTATGATAAGAAGATTCATCTTTTCGATTAAATATTTCTTTTTCACTAACAATTATATATTGATTAAAAATAAATCCTTCATTAATTTTTTTAATAATTAAATTTATTTTATTTGGAAATATTTCATCTTCTTTTGTAAAAACAAAATCTGGATGCTGATAATGTTCGATTATTTTATTTATTGTATACCTGTTTTCTAAACAAAAAACAATAGTATATTTTTCTTTTATTTTTTTTGTTAACCATTGATTTACTTCTTCAATACTATTACTAAAATTATCTACTTTTTTAGATTCATAATATGCAACTTCTTCTTTTTTTAATAATTGATCAAATTTTTCAAAATATTTTTCTTTTTCTAATTGAAGTTCTTCTAAAGAAAACATATATTTATCATTTGATTCTTTACTGCTATTATATTCGGTAATTTCATTTTGAAGTTGTTTATATCCGATTTCAATATCACTATAGTGATTAAAGATTACTAATGGATGATTTAAAAACTTTGTAATATTTACAACTTCACTATATTTTGGTAAATCTTTTTGAGTAAAACTATCTACTTCTTTATCTATTAAAAATTCTGTATTTGTAAAAATAGATATTTGATTTATTTCTTTTTGACTTCTTTGTGTATCGATATCAAATTCTTTTATAGTATCAATCGTATCTCCCCAATATTCAATTCGAATTGGAGATGTTTGATTTACTGGAAAAATATCTAAGACAAAACCACGTTCTGAAAATTCACCTGTTTTATTTACCATTGATTCTCTAGTATAACCTAATTGAACTAAAGCTTTTATTAATTCTTTCATAGAAAAATCAGTATCTTTTTTTAAAGAAAGAATATGTTTCTTAAAGGTTTCTTTTGATGGTAAAAATCTTAGATATCCCATAAGATTTGTAATAACAATTTTTTTATCATCATTCATTAATTTTTCTAATGTTTCTAATCTTGTATATTTTAAATCTGGTGATATTGCTAAGGCTTCACTTGTTAAAAAATCATCCATCGGAAAAAGGCAAACATCTTTGGTATAGTTTGTTAGAGAAGAATATAATTTATTTGCTTCATATAATGAATTTGTTACAAGTAAAATTGACTGTTTTTTAAACTGATTTAAAACATATATCGATTTTAATTCATCTGTAAGTCCAGTAATTATTTTTTTATCATCTTCTTCAAAAAAATGAAACATACCCTTTTCTCCTTTCACCTATAAAAAGATACATTTTCTTGTATCTATTTTCTGTTATATTTATTCATTACATTATCAAAAGAAGTGTGAAGATAATCTTTGAAAATATTTGGCATAAGATTTTTTATTTTTTCAATTTCTTCTTTTTCTTCTTTGGATAATTTACCTAAAACATAGTCTTTTGTATCCATGTTTTTATTATTAGAAATTCCTATTTTAATTCTTTTATAATTTTGTGTCTTTAAATGAAGTTCTATATTTTTTAGACCATTATGTCCACCAGATGATCCAGATAGTTTCAATTTAATTTTTCCTACTTGCATATCTAAATCATCACTAATAATTAAAATATCCTCTACATCTATTTTAAAATAATCAATATATTTTCTAACTACTTCACCAGATAAATTAATATATTTTTGAGGTTTTAATAATATGATATTTTCGCCATCTACATTTACCTTTGTATAAAGTCCACCAAATTTTTCTTCTTTAATTTCAGTATGTAGTGATTTAGCGATTTCATCTATCATAACAAAACCCATATTATGTCTCGTTCCAACATATTCTCGTCCTGGATTTCCTAGTCCTACAATTAACTTCATATTTTCACCTATTTTCATATTCTTTATATACTTCACTTTTAGAAATATTTCTATCTTTTGCTACTAACTTCATAGCTTCTTTTTTATCTTTTCCTTCTTTGATATATAAATTAACATGTTCTATTAGAGTTAAATGATCATAGTTTAAATTTTGATGATTTCCTTCTACAATAATAACCATTTCTCCCTTTTTCCCTTTTATTATCTCAAAAATTTCATCTATATTTCCACGATATATGGATTCATATTTTTTGGATATTTCCCGGGAAATACTGATTTTTCTATTTCCAAGTACTTCTTTTATATCTTTTAAAGTCTCTTCTATTCTATGAGGTGCCTCATAAAAAATAAGAGCAGCCTGTAAATTTTTTAAATTTTCTAATTCTACTTTTCTTTTAGACGATGTAGTTTTTAGGAAACCATGAAAGTAAAATGGCTGTGGATCGATGCCAGAAGCTATTAATGCAGGAACAAATGCGGTAGGCCCTGGGAGCGCTACTACTTTATATCCTTTATCTATAACATGTTTTGTTAATATAAATCCTGGATCACTTATAATAGGAGTCCCTCTATCTGTTACAATTCCAATATTTTTTCCTTCCTCTAATAAAGAAATAATTTTATCTTTATTTTGCTCCTCATTATATTGATGGCTAGAAATCAATTTTTTATGAATATCAAAATGTTTTAATAATTCATTAGTAACTCTAGTATCTTCTGAAAATATAACGTCAACTTTTTTTAGAGTTTCTAAAATTCTATATGTTATATCATCCATATTTCCAATTGGGGTTGGAATTAAATATACACCATTTTTATCATCATAACTTTTCTGCTCCATAGTATCCTCCCAAAAACAAACTGATTATACCGAAAAAAGAAAAGAATGTCTAGTTATTTTCTTCTTTTCCAAATATTTTTAAAATATCATCTGTATAACTTCCATCTTGATTATGTGTATAAAGAGGTGGAAGAATTTTGACTCCTGGTTTACCATTTTTTGTTCCTTCTATTAAAAGTACATTAGCCTCTTTTTCTTTAAATGGATACACAAATCTTATTTTTTTAGGTTCAATATTATTTTCTCTCATAACTGATAAAATTTCTATAAGCCTCTCTGGTCTATGCACAATAGCAATATTTCCATTATTTTTAAGAAGTTTTTTTGAAATCATAAAAATATCATTTATATTTAATGATACTTCATGTCTAGCAATTGTTTTCTCATCAAATTTATTCTTTCTAGAACTTTCTATATTTTTAAAAAAAGGAGGATTACAAATGATGGTATCAAAAGTATCACTTTCTTCTTTTTTATAATACTCTTTTATATTATCATGAAGAATAGTAATTTGATTAGTTAAATGATTTAATTCTATATTTTTTTTAGCAAGTTCATATGATTTTTTTTGAATTTCAACACCTATAATTTTTGCATCTGTCCTAGTTGTTAATATAAGTGGAATTGGTGCATTACCAGTTCCAATATCTAATATTTTCTTACATTTTTTATTTATGGTTACAAAATTAGGTAAAAGAACAGAATCTAAAGAAAATTCAAACATTTCACTATTTTGATATACTTTTAGATTTTTGAAATATAGTAAATCATTTAATTTCTCCATTTTATACTTCCATTTCTATAATTCCATTTTCTTTAGTTTCAACCTTATATTTTTTATTTAAAATGTCAACTTCTTTAACTGTTCCTTTTCCCATTTCTGTTTCTATAACACTACCTACTTTAGGAAGACATTTTTTACATTCTTTGTAATTTTCATCTTCATATTTTAGGCAACATAAAAGTCTACCACAAAGACCATTAATTTTACTTGGATTTAATGCGATATTTTGATTTTTAGCCATAGAAATCGATACAGAATCAAAATCATTTAAGAACTTCGTACAGCACAAACATCTACCACACATTCCTATTCCACCAACTTCTTTGGCTTTATCCCTTATACCAATTTGTCTAAGTTCAATTCTAGTTCTATAAATAGAAGCTAATTCTTTTGCTAAATCTCTAAAATCTACTCTATTATCTGCTAAAAAACGAAAGAATAGTTTACTTCTTTCAAAATTGTAAGTAGCATCTATAATATACATATTTAATCCTAATTTATTTACTAATTCTTTAGCCACTTTTAAAGCTTCTTTTGCATCTTTTTGATTTTGAATATAATTTTGATAATCCCTTTTTGAAGAAATTCGGATAATTCTATTTAATTCTATTTTTTCATCTACCATAATAGATGGTTCTTCAACTTTTCCAAATTCTAATGCATTATCTTTTTCTACAATAACCGTTATATTAGATTTTAATTTTGATTTAAAAGGCATAAAGAAAAAAGATTCTTTGTTTATACTTACTTTTACGGCTTCTTTCATATTTTTACCTCCGAAAATTTTTTTACTAACATATCTAGTTGTAAGGATGTATTAGCATTATATAATATATTTTCTTTTATATCCAATAATGTTCCTATTTTTTTACATAAAATTTCTATTTCGTTTTTATTTTTTATTTCTTCTATTTTATCATAAAATGAATTATATATTTCTATTTTTAAGTTCATTTTTAAATTTAAACAATCTTTATAAAACCATGTCATAATATCAAGTACTTTAAGTAAGTTTTCTTTTGACAAATAATTTCCTATTAATCTTTGAATATGTGAAATTGTAGATATGCCATTTTTTTCTAAATAATCTATAAAACTTAATGTATTTTCAATTAAATCTGAATCAATTTCTTCATGTAAAAGAAAATTTATTTTTTCGTATGTGTTTTCATAGTTTTTAATTTCGTTATTTTGTAAATTTACTATCTGACATCTTGAAATAATAGTATTTAAAAGTTGATACATATTATCGACAACTAAAAAAGCTATTATTCCTTCTTCTGGTTCTTCTAAAAATTTTAAAATGGCATTTGAAGATGATGTATTTAATTTATCTGCTTCTTCAATAATATATATTTTTTTATTTGAATCTATCGATTTTGTACTAAATTCTTTTTGCAAATCTTCCATTTGTTTTTTTTTGATGATAAGTCCTTCTGGTTTTATAATTTTAATATCTAATTGATTTTCTTTTGATTTTGAGCAAAAAGGGCAAGCTTGTCCTTCTTTAATATTTGTATGATGCTTATCACATAAAATATATTTAGCAGCTGCATAAGCAAGTTCATTTTTTTTAGAATATCCATTTGCTTCAATTAAGTATGCATGCGAAAGTTTATTCTTATTGATAGCGTTTTTAAATATTTTATAAGCTATTGGTTGCTCTTCTTTAAAATCATCTAGCATAAAGTCCTCCTAAAACAATAATAATTTAATTAAAACAAATGAAAAAAAAGATGGAATACCAAAAATAGTTAAAGTTCCAACAGTAATAAAATTTAAAGGAATAATTACTCCTAATGGATATGCAATTACATTATAAGCATATAAAAAAGCAAAACTAAATATTATTTTTTTTAATATTTTATACGTTATTTTTAACATAGCATCACCTAGTAAAGGATATGCTATAGATTCTCTTTTATGAAACTTCTATTCTATTATCAAGAGCCGTTTCTAAAGTCATTAAATCAACATATTCCATTTCTGCTCCTAAAGGTACTCCATGAGCTATTTTAGTAACCTTAACATCCATACCGGATAAAACTCTAGATATATATAGTGTTGTGGTTTCTCCTTCAATACTTGGTTTTACTGCTAAAATAACTTCTTTTATTTTTTCATTGTTAATTCTATCAACAAGTTTATCTAATAAAATATCTTCTGGAGTTATGCCGTCTATTGGGGAAATCAATCCATTTAAAACAAAATATACACCATTATATTTTCCAATTTTTTCTATGGTAATGATATTTTTAGGATCTTCTACAACACATATGGTTTGAAAGTCTCTTGTTTTATCTTTACAGATATCGCAAATATCTTCTTCTGTTAAGTGATTACATTTTTTGCATCTTTTTATTTTTTTTTGTACATTTAGTAAGCTTTCTGAAAAAATATTTAATACTTCTTCATCCATTTGAAGTGTATATAGACTTAGTCTTTCTGCTGTTTTTTCTCCTATTCCAGGAAGTTTTTTAAAGCATTCGATTAGTGTCTGAATTGTCTTTGGATAATTCATTAAAATGGTAATCCTTTAGTATATTTTCCCATTTTAGCTTCTGTTTCTTTATCTATTTTTTTAATGGTATCATTGACTGCTACTTGAATTAGATCTTCTAACATTTCAATATCTTCTTTATCAAGTGATTCCATATCAATTTTAACTTTTGTTAATTCTTTTTTTCCGTTCATTTCAACATGTACGAAGGATGATGTTGATTCAAAGGTCATTGCATCAATTTCGTCTTTTTCTTTCATCATTTTCTTTTGTAAAGCTTGTGCTTGTTTTAACATAGCATTCATATTCATATAAATCCTTCTTTCTATTCGTA
>CACZQZ010000131.1 GCA_902783405.1 uncultured Erysipelotrichaceae bacterium | reverse complement strand
TAGCACCTTTATGTTTCTTTGACAATACAATTTTATTTATTTCCTATTTTATAATCACTTTTTAAATATAAAATTAAGCATATTAAATCAATACAACTTACAATAATACCAAAAGTTAAATATTTCGGATAATAAACCATTTTTACATGGTGTTTTCCCTTATTTAATTTTAAACCTATAAATGTATCCATGAGTTCAAAATAATTTGCTTCTTTACCATCAACATAAATTTTCCATCCTTTATCATATGGAATCGTTAATAATAAGGTATCATTTTTTTCACTATCAATGGTAAAATTCATTTTATTTTTCTCTATTTTAGTAATATTAATTTGCTTTTTACTTAAATTTTCAAGCATTTCGTTTGCTGCATCTTTATCAATAGAATAAAGGATAAAATCATCATCTGTAATGTCTTTATTATCAACATCTATTTTTTTTATAGAATTTATATCTATTTTTTTTATTCCCCATACAGTGCAATAATCAATTGTTTCATTGTCAGTAGTTATATACATATATTCATTTTTATCACAAATTAAATCTTTTACATAAAAGTATACATCGTTATCTAATTCATCAGATTTATATTTTTTCCATACAGGTTTTCCATAAATCATTTTAAATAAAGAATTTTGATATTCAAAAGGATTACTATAATTGACTTTCACTTTATTGTAATTAACGATATAACCTAAACTAAATTTATATTTATTTTTTAATATTTTAGTATCTCCTTCTTTAAATAATTCGTAATTTTCATCTTCTGTATTTCCATACCAATATTGAATACCAAGTAGTGGATTCAAAACAACTTGACTTTCTGTATCTAAATATTCATTTGCGGTTGATATAAAGCCAGAATTTAAATAAAATTGAATTAAATTTTTTGGATTTATGGATAAAAATAATGTATTTCTACCATTGATAATCCCAAATGATTCATTAGTTGTATACTTTAAATTACCTCCAACGCGATAATATTCTTTATTTAAAGAAGAAAGTTGTTTTCTAAATTTTTCTCTGTTTTGATATGATAAATTAAATTCTTTCATATCTGAATTTACTGTTCTTGTATAGTTCACTTCAAATTCAAAATACATTAATGTATATATCGAAACTATAGTGACTATGAATAACATACTTTTATAAAACAATTTATCATTGATTTTTACATAATTCATAAATATAAAAGTAAGTAAGAATAAAAGAAAATTGACGAAAAGCAAATAAATATTAAATTTATCTACAGAGCTAAATAGAATACTTAAAGTAATTAAAAGATAATAAAATATTGAAATTTTAAAAATTTCTTTTAAAGAAAAAATTTTAATTTTTTTATATTTCTCCGATGCTATTATAATCATAAATAGTGAAAATAGAAAAGACCAGCGATGAAATAAATGATAAGGAATTTCAAGACCATGCCATAATTTTATAAATGGTGGCAAAATAAAACTTAAAAAGAAAAAAGTGAATATATATGCAACATATTTCTTATTCTTATCTTTTACTTTCATAAAATAATTAATAATAATGATAATTGGTATAAAACCACAAAATATGTGAGGGAAAAATTTTACATAATAATTATAGTCTGATTCCACAATACCAAATCTAGCTATTGAATTAAAAGGATTAAGTATTAAATCATAGTCAAAGAAAACTTCACTTCTGTAAGTATTCTTTAATTCATATAACACAGGAAAAATTACAATTGAAGCAAGTAAACCAGCTAATAAAGAACTAATAATAAATTTTTTAGTTATTTCCTTTATTTTCTTTTTATCTTTTTTGATATTATATTTAGTAATTATCCTAAAAATAAAATATATACATAAAAATAAACATAACATATAAGATATATAATAATTACATAAAATACATAAAAATAAGAAAATGATATAACATGTACTTTTTTTATTCTGTATAATTCTATCTAATCCTAAAACTACTAAAGGAGCTAAATATGTAACATCTAACCACATCATTTGATAATAATAAACAAGATTATAAGTCATCAAAGAATATAGGATTGCTAACAATAAATTTATAAATTTATCATTTTTATTACTTTTACTTAAATAGATATACATTGTAAGTCCACATAAACTAATTTTAAGAAATATTAATCCGAGTAGAAAAAGATAAATATTATTTTTATTGGAAAATACTAATACCAAATTTAATGGACATGATAAATAATAGAAAAAAGTTCCATACATGGATCCACCTAATCCACGTCCAAAATGATAAAAAATAGATGATGTTCCATCTAAAACATCTTTAAAATAATCAAATAGAAATATATACTGTTCTCTTAAATCAGCAGTAATTAAATTAAATAATAACACTTTTTGAGACACTATATATACAATCAATATTAAAAGTGGAATTAAAAATGATAAAATATGATATTTATATTTATTGATGAATTTCATAGCAAAACCTCCTGTATTTATTATAACACAAAAAAAAGAGAATTGAATTCTCTATAACGTTGTTTGTGTTCCTACTCCTATTGGAAGCCCAATAATATAAAAACCTAAAATAATTAAAATCCATACTCCCGTTAAAATTAAAATTGAAGGTAAAAGTACTCTAATGGTTCCAAAAATTGTTGTTTTTGTTTTTTCATTTGTATCATATTTTTCTAAAAATGCAATCAAAACAATAAAATACATGAAAATTGGCGTTATTGATTTTCCAATACCATCCGCAACTTGAAAAATAAATTGTGTAAAGTCTGGCGTAATATTCGCTCTCATAAATAAAGGAACAATCATTGGAGATACAATCGAATATTTTTCTAAAGTACCTGGAACTAATATACTAATTAAAATAACAATAATAAAAAATGTTAAAATTAAAATTATTCCAGAAAAATTTACAGAACTAAGCCAATTAATTAGAATAGTTGCTACAACTTCCCCTAGATTAGTATAATTTAATAAACCAATCATTTGAGATGCAAAAAACATTAAAACAAAAACGTAACCTAAATTATCAAAACTTTTAGAAAGACCTACACTATAATCTGTACTATTTTTAATATTTCCAGACATTCTTCCATAAATATATCCACAAATCATAAATAAAACAGATACAATAAATATAATAGAATTTCTAAATGGTGAATTTTCTCCTAATAACATAGGAATATATTCTTTTTGTGATCGATCTAGTAACATTCCACTAAAAGGAAGTCCTGGTATAATCATATAAATAATAATCATGACTAACAATATTAATGTAAAATTACTATACATTAATGCACTTTTATCTACTTTTAAATCTTCTTCTATTTCTGTTTCTGTACTAGGTAATTTAGGCTCTAAAAATTTTAAAACCACCATACTACCAATAATAGTCAAAATAAAGGCACTTGATAAGAAAATATAATAAGTAGAAAAAGATGAGAAAATATAGTTTGGATCTACTTCAACTTTTGCGGCTGCTTCAGTAAGTATACCAAGAGAATAAGTATCATAATTGATAAAAACTCCACTAGCATATCCAATAGTAAGCCCTATAAATGAAACTAAAATACCATATACAGGATTTTTCCCCATGTACTTGTAAAGAACACCTACAAAAGGAAGAATTAAAGCAAAACTATATTCACCAATTACAGTAGATATAATGCTTAAAAATAATGTAATAACAGTAAGTGGTCCTATTTTTAATGTTCTAGAATTTGAAAACACTGCTTTAAAAAGTCCACTTTTTTCTCCAATACCAATTCCAATCAAACTAACAATTAAAAAATATAAGGGCTCAAATAGATGTAAATTGGTAATCGTATTTGAAAGTAAATATTTAAATCCACTTAAAGAAAAAATATTTTGTACACTAACAACTGATGTTTCAAGTGTCCCATTTACAATAGAAGTTCTATCCCCTCTAATTTGTAATATAGAAAAAATAAAACTAGTAATCATTATAATTAAAATCATAATCATAATGGTAAATACTGGTCCTAATGATAATCTTTCTTTTCTTTTTTTCATACAGCCTCCTAAAAAGTAAGTACTTTTTTAATTTTTTTATTAAATTCTACTCTAGGAATTAATATATTTCGATTACAATAAATACATTTTATTTTAATGTCCGCACCAACTCTTGTAATTTCCCATTCATTTGTTCCACAAGGATGTTGCTTCTTCATCATAACAATACTTCCTAATTTATAATCATTATTCATGATGTATCACCACCTGTTTATAAGGAATTGTAATACTATTTTTATCAAATTCTTGCTTTATTAATTTTCTTAATTTTCTTTGAACCGTAAATGTCGTCACAGGATCACAAGGTGCAGCTATTTTATATATAATTCCAGACTCACCTAAATCATCTACTCCTAAAATTTGTATTTGATTATTAATCTCAGGAATTTCTTCTTTTATATTTTTAAACAAATTTATTAATACACTTTCAACCTTATCTAAATCTTCTTCATAAGAAACAGAAACATCTATTAAAGCCATATCATCTTTAATATTGTGATTAATTACCTCTGTTATTAAACGATTAGCAATAATTTTAACTTCACCAGTATATGACTTTATACGAACTGATTTTGGGCCAATACTAATTACTTCGCCTCTAAAGTCTCCTATAGTTACCCAATCTCCAACATTAAATTGATTTTCAAATACAATAAATATCCCAGCCACAAAATCTTTAAGTAAATCTTGAAGTGCTAAACCAACTACAGCAATACCTACTCCCAAAGATGCAATAATAGCTTTAGTATCAATGCCAAAATTATCTAAAATCATTAAAATAGCAATTGCAGCGATAATATATTTAAATATATTATTAATTAATGATATTAATGTCTTTTTCTTCGCTGCATCCCCAAATTTTGGGTCTCTAAGTAGAGCCTTTTTTAATATAGCATGTACTATTTTATATACTATTGTAGCACATATTATAATAAAAATTGGAGCAAAAATTTCTCTTATTACAGTTTTATCCATATTAATTTTCCTTTATATCTAATATTTCTAAAATACGATTTAAATCTGCCACATTTGTAAAAGATATTTCTATTTTATTTTCTTTTACAATTACTTTAGTATCTAATTTTTCTCTAAATAAGTTTTCTACATACTCAAATTCAGAATATCTCGTTTTCTTTTCTCTTTTTTTAGGTTCTTTTTCTGTTTGTATTTCTACTTTACGTACTGGTAATTTATTTTCAATTATATCCTCTGCCATTTTTACGATTTCTTCATCATCATCTAGCTTACTAAGTGTTCTGGCATGACTCATCGAAAGTTTTCCTGATATAACATATTTTTGAACTTCTTTTGGAAGTCTAAGTAATCCAATAGTATTACTTATATAACTTCTACTTTTCCCTATTTTTTTAGATAATTCCTCTTGTGTAATTCCTAATTTTTCTATCATAGAAGTATATGCTTCTGCTTCTTCTATAGCATTTAAATTTTCTCTTTGCAGGTTTTCTAAAAGAGCAATTTCCATCATTTGTTCATCAGTAAAATGTCTTACAATAGCTGGAATTTTCTTTAAACCTGCTTTTTTAGATGCTCTATATCTTCTTTCTCCAGCTATAATTTCATAACCTTTGATACTTTTTTTAACAATAATTGGTTGAAATACACCATGTTCTTTGATTGAAGCAGCAAGCTCATCTAAACTTTCATCTTTAAATGTTTTTCTTGGTTGATAAGGATTTGGTCTTAATTCTTCTAATGGTAATTCTATGATTTCTTCATTTGATGTCGTCTCATAAATTTGCGTTTCTAATGCTTCAAGATCTAAATTATCACTATTGAATAACTGCTCTAATCCCCTACCTAAAGCTCGTTTTCTACTTTCCATTTCTCTCCATCACTTCTTTCGCTAAATTTAAATATGCTTCCGTTCCTCTACTTTGAGGATCATAAGCAATAATTGGTTTTCCGTGACTAGGTGCTTCTGAGAGTCTAACTAATCTTGGAATAATAGTATCATATACTTTTTCTTTAAAATAACTTTTGATATCTTCTACTACTTCTAATCCTAAGTTTGTACGATTATCAAGCATCGTGAGTAGAACTCCTTCAATTTCTAATTTTTTGTTTAAAGACTTTTGAGCAAGCATAATGGTATTTAGTAGTTGCATAATTCCCTCTAGTGCAAAAAATTCACATTGCACAGGAATAATAACGGAATTAGCAGCGGTTAAAGCATTACTTGTAAGTAACCCTAAAGAAGGTGGACAATCAATTATAGTATAATCAAAAACATTCTTAGCTTTATCCAAATGTTTTTTTAATTGTCCTGCTTTATTAAATTCATGATCTACTCTTCCCATATCCATAAGTTCAATGTCTGCTCCTGCTAAATTAATAGTAGCGGGTATTACATATAGATTCTTAAACTTTGTGGGTACAATAGCTTTTTCTAAAGAACATCGATCTGTTATTAAATCATACGTGCTTTTTTTTATATCTGCTTTATTAATACCTACCCCTGTAGTAGCATTACCTTGTGGATCTAAATCTACTAATAATACTTTTTGATTTAAAGCTCCTAAAGAGGCAGCTAAGTTAATACTAGAAGTTGTTTTACCAACTCCTCCTTTTTGATTTACAAGAGCTATAATTTTACCCATACTATCACCATCTTTACATACTACATATCATTTTATCATAACTGGTAAAAGAAATCCATATTTTTTTTAGAATTTCTACTAAAACAAAAAGATTTAAAAATTCTATTTTTCCTTTATATTCCTTAAGTATTTTTATTTATATCATGTAAAAAAGCAATCATTTTGATTGCTCTTCATTACTTAATTTCGATTTGTTTTTTTGTTTCGATTTCTTTTTCTTCTTTCTTTGGCACTTCAATTTTTAAAATACCATTTTTAAATTCTGCTTTAATGTCATCTTCTTTAATGTTATCCCCTACATAGAAACTACGAGAACATTCTCCAGAAAATCTTTCTCTACGAACAAATTTTTCTTCTTCATTTGATTCATCTTCTTTTTCTACTTTAGCTGAAATATTTAAATATCCATTATTTAAAGATAAATCAATGTTATTTTTTTCAAAGCCAGGGAGATCAATGTCAAGTAAAAACTTATCTTTTGTTTCCTTAATATCTGTCTTCATTAAATTTTTTTCTTTTCTAGTAAAGAATCCATCATCAAAAAAGTCATCAAATAAATCGAAACTATTTCTTCTTGGTACTAACATCATACACATCATCTTCCTTTCATTTGTGTTATCAATGAATGGTAGCACATTTATAACAT
>CACZQZ010000130.1 GCA_902783405.1 uncultured Erysipelotrichaceae bacterium | reverse complement strand
TTACTAGCTCAAAAAATGTATGTAAAAAGAATTGTTGATTATATTGCTAAATATTATGTTGAACTTGAAGGATGTGATGCTATTATCTTTACTGCTGGTGTTGGAGAAAATTCTGCTCAAACAAGAAGAGAAGTTATGGATAGACTTAAAGTTTTAGGTGTAGTAGCTGATGAAGAAGCTAACAAAGTAAGAGGAGAAGAGGCACTAATTACTAAAAAATCTAGTAAAATACCTTGTTACATTATTCCAACCGATGAAGAATTAATGATCGCTCGTGATACATATAATTTTGCTAAATAAAAAATAAAATTAAAGGAAATACCTATGTATTTCTTTTTTTTAATGATATAATATTTTTAGGAGAAGATACGTATGACAATAGATCGAATGAACGAATTAATTAGAATTATAAATAAAGCAAGTTATGAATATAATACATTGGATAATCCAACAATTACAGATCAAGAATACGACGATTATTTCATGGAATTACTTAGGATAGAAGAAAAGCATCCAGAATGGAAAAGAGATGACTCTCCTACCAATAGAGTAGGTGGAGAAGTCATTAATGAATTTAATAAAGTAACACATGAAATTCCAATGCTCTCTTTTAATGATATTTTTAATGAAGACGAAATTATATCTTTTACAGAAAGAATCGAAAAAGCAGTTGGACACGTTGATTTTACTTGTGAACCTAAGATGGATGGACTTGCAGTATCTTTAAAATATGAAAAAGGAAAACTTGTTCGAGGAGCTACTCGTGGTGATGGTGTTACTGGAGAAGATATTACGCATAATGTAAAAACGATTAAAACAATTCCATTTACATTAAATGAACCCATTGATATAGAAGTTCGTGGGGAAATATATATGAGTAAAAAATCATTTGATAAAATTAACGAAGAAAGAGCTAAAAGAGGAGAAAAGTTACTTGCTAATCCTAGAAATGCAGCAGCTGGATCTGTTAGACAATTAGATTCTAAAATAGCGGCTTCAAGAAAACTTGATTGTATGATTTATTATTTACCTGAAGCAGAAAAATATGGTATACATACCCAATTAGAATCATTAGAATTTATGAAAAAATTAGGATTTCAAGTAAATTATAAACATAATAAATTAGCACACAACGTAAATGATATATTAAATTATGTAGAAGAATATACAAAATTAAGAGATACACTTCCTTATGAAATTGATGGCATCGTACTTAAAGTAAATGATTTAAAAATGGCCGAAAAACTAGGATATACCGTTAGAACACCTAAATGGGGAATTGCTTATAAATTTCCAGCAAAAGAAGTACTTACAACCATAGAAGAAATAAAATTTACAGTTGGAAGAACAGGACAGATAACACCAAATGCTATTTTTAAACCAGTTCATGTTGCAGGTTCTTTAATATCAAAAGCAACTCTTCATAATGAAGACTATATTTTAGATAAGGATATTAAAGTTGGAGATGTTGTATCTATTAGAAAAGCAGGAGATGTTATTCCAGAAGTTGTAGAAGTGAAAAAAAATAGACGAACTGGAAGAGAAATTCCTTTTCAAATGATTACAAATTGTCCAATTTGTAATTCAAAATTAATTAAGAAAGATACAGCCTATTATTGTGTAAATCCAAAGTGTCCTGCCAAAAAAATAGAAACACTAATTCATTATGCTAGTAGAGATGCGATGAATATTGAAGGCTTTGGAGACAGAGTAGTAGAAGACTTTTATAATATGGGATATTTAAAAGACTTTCCAGATTTTTATAATTTAGGCTCTTATAAAGAAGACCTTATGGAATTAGAAGGTTTTGGAGAGCGAAGTATTCAAAAATTATTAGATTCTATAGAAGCAAGTAAACAAAATTCATTAGAGAGATTACTTTTTGGAATAGGCATTCGTCATGTTGGAGCTAAAACAGCGAAAATACTAGCAGCCTATTACAAGAATATCGATAATTTAATAAATACAGATTTTGATACATTAAATAATATTAAAGATATTGGTTTTATTATTGCAGAAAGTGTTGTTAATTATTTTGATGAAGAAAACTTAAAAATGATAGAAAAATTAAAAGAATATGGTCTTAATATGAATTATTTAGGAAAAGTAGTAGAAGATGAACTTTTTAAAGATAAAACCTTTGTTTTAACAGGTGGTCTTTCTTCTATAACTAGAAATGAAGCTAAAGACTTAATTGAAAGTAAAGGTGGAAAGACAAGTAGTTCTGTAAGTAAAAAAACAGATGTTGTTATTGTAGGAGAAAATCCTGGAAGTAAATATGAAGATGCCAAAAAATTAAATATTAAAGTATGGAATGAGCAAGAATTTTTAGAGAAGGTAGGTATGTAGAATGAAGAATGTACAAATTTATCATAAAAATGGATTAAAAAAGAAAATAAAAAAATATGTTATTATTGGAACAAGTGTAATCGCAGTAGTGGGAACTGTTACGCAGTGTGTTAAAAAAAGTAAAAGAGAATCTTTTTTAGATGATTTTGAAAGTAGTATGACAAAAATTAGAGTTGAAAGTTTAGCTGAAAATGAAAAAGATATACAAGATTTTTATGAAAGTATGGATACAGGATACTTGACCCAAGAAAGATTTGAAAAAGCATTTAAAGAAGAAAATGATACAGAAAAAATAGAAGCTGGTGACACTGCTTTAATACCAGTTTTATTGGATGCAAAAGAACTTTCAGATTTAGCGGATTATTTATCAACTGATAAAAATGTTCAATTTGATACTAATCCACAAAACTACAATAATTTTACAATCGATGAGTCTGATTATAATCATTTTGTAAACTACGAATTATATAAAAAAATTCCCATCACAACGAATTATACAGTTCAAGGTGGAGAATATTTAGAAGAAATAGCTGCTAAATTTAAAACATCCATATCAAAAATTACCTATGCAGACGGAACTTCAATACCAAATAAAGATGTAATTAGAGCAGGTGAGGTTTTGAAAATAGATACATATGAATATGCTTTAGCTGAAATAGAAAATGAGGTTATTGCACAAAATAGAGCAAGTAGATAAACTTTATTTGCTTTATCTTTTCTTTTGTTGTATAATCTTTAATTAGTTATGGAGCGTGATAAGTATGATAGAACGTTTACAAAATATTGAAAAAAAATACAATGAGTTAACAGAAGAGTTAATGAAACCAGAAGTATTATCTGATATTAAAAAAACATTGTCTTTAACGAAAGAGCAAGCTTCTTTAAAAGATGCTTATGAAGCATATCAAAAATATAAAAAAATAACAAATGATATTGAAGAAGCAAAAGAAATGATAAAAGATCCAGAAATGTCTGAGTTTGCTAGAGAAGAACTAGAAGAAAATGAAAAAAAATTAGAAGAACTAACTAGTCAAATAGAAATATTATTACTACCAAAGGATCCAAATGATGACAAGAATGTTATCGTTGAAATTAGAGGAGCAGCAGGGGGAGACGAGGGAAACATCTTTGCTGGAGATTTATTTGATATGTATAAAAAACTAGCAGAAAAAGAAGGCTGGACTGTTGAAATTATGGAAGAAGAAAAATCAGAAGCTGGTGGATATTCTTTGATTAGTTTCATGGTTAAAGGAAATAATGTGTATTCAAAATTAAAATATGAAAGTGGAGCACATAGAGTACAAAGAGTACCAGTTACAGAAACACAAGGTAGAGTTCATACTTCAACTGCAACAGTACTTGTTATGCCAGAAGCTGAAGAAGTTGATTTTGATTTAGATATGAATGAAGTTAGAATTGATATTACTAGAAGTAGCGGATGTGGAGGTCAAGGCGTTAATACAACCGATAGTGCAGTTAGATTAACGCATATTCCAACAGGACTTGTTGTTTATTCTCAAACAGAACGTTCTCAAATAAAAAATAAAGAAAAAGCAATTAAAATACTTAAAACAAGACTTTATGATTTAAAAATGCAAGAAAGAGAAAAAGAACTTGGAGAAGAAAGAAAAAGTAAAATTGGAACAGGGGATCGCTCTGAAAAAATAAGGACCTATAATTATCCACAAAATAGAGTAACTGATCATAGAATTGGTTTTACTTTAAACACATTAGATCGTATTATGGATGGAGATATCGATAAAGTAATTGATGCTTTAATAACAGAAGATCAAAATAGAAAATTAAGAGGAGAATAATGACAGATTTAAAATATATACATACCTATTTACCAGAAAACGAATGGAAAGAAGCAGAAGAAAAATTAAAAAAAAATATACCTGTACAATATATCGTTGGTAATGTTGATTTTTATGGTAATAAAATATTGGTTAATGAAAATGTTTTAATACCAAGGTTTGAAACGGAATTATTAGTTGAAAAAGTGATACATTATATTGAAAAGTACTTTGATAAAAAAATAGATATATTAGATATTGGAACTGGTAGTGGATGTATAGCTATTACGTTAAAAAAAGAAGTAAATGCAAATATAGATGCTATAGATATATCAGAAGAAGCACTTGAGGTAGCTAAAGAGAATGCTAAATTAAATGATGTTGATATTTATTTTACACAAGGTGATTTGTTTTCCAACATATCTAAAAAGTATGATGTGATTATTAGTAATCCACCATATTTATCAAAAGATGAAGAAGTTATGGATATTGTTAAGAATAATGAACCTCATATTGCTTTATATGCTGATAATAATGGCTTAAAAATTTATGAAAGAATTTTTAGAGATGTTAAAAATTATATAAACAGAAGAGCTATAATTGCTTTTGAAATAGGTCATACACAGGAAAAAGAATTAGAAAAATTGTGTAAAAAAACTTTTCCACAGGATAAATATATTTTTGAAAAAGATTTAAGTGGAAAAACAAGATATTTATTTATTTTTATAGATTAAATCAATTTAGAATAAGGAGTTTATAAAAACTCTTTTTTTTTCTTGTAGTAGTAGATGAAATACTATAGCGTAAAAAATAAAGTTGAAATGGTATAAAAAAAATGCTATAATTTAAATGTAAGGTGGTAGGTGGTTTCATTGCAAGAAACGAAAATGTTTAAATCTAAAGATTTTGAAGTAGCACTTGTGGAAGATATGCTTAGAGATGTTATTGATAATTTAAAAGAAAAAGGTTATAATCCAGTAAATCAAATTGTAGGATATTTGATGAGTGGAGATCCTGGATATATTTCATCTCATAAAGAAGCTAGGAAAAAAATTCAAAAATTTGATCGATCAGTTATTTTAGAAGTTTTAGTTAGCAAATATTTATGAAATATTTAGGTTTAGATTTAGGAACAAAAACTCTAGGTACTGCTTTAAGTGATAGAGACGGGAAATTTGCCTTTTTTAATAAGACTCTGTTCTTTAATAGTGAAAAATATCAAGAATTAATATCAGATCTAAAAGATATTATTGATGAAGAAAAGGTAGAAAAAATTGTTTTAGGATTACCTAAAAATATGAACAATACTCTTGGAGAAGCAGCACAAAGAAGTTTACGTTTTAAAAAGATTTTAGAAGATACATTTTCTTTAGAAGTTATTATGCAAGATGAAAGACTTTCTACAAAAGAAGCTAGCACCTATATGATTAAAGCTGATATGTCAAGGCAAAGGCGTAAAAAGAAAATTGATGGACTTGCAGCCCAAATTATACTGCAAGCATATTTAGATAGGAAGGTTGAATAAGATGGAAGAAAAAATGACATTTACAGTGACAGATGAATCAGGTAAAAATGTAGAATATGAAGTACTATTTACATTTGAATCTGATGAAACAAAAAAAAATTACATCGTATATACTGATAATACGACAGATGATGAAGGAAATACAAAAGTATTTGCATCAATTTATGAACCAGAAGCAGATGGTAAAATTAAAGAAAATACGAAATTAACTCCAATTGAAACTGAAAGTGAATGGAAAATTATTGAAACAATTTTAGAAGAAATACAAAAAGAAGTAACAGAAGGAGAAAACGAGTAAAACTCGTTTTTATCTATGAAGAAAATAGCATTTTTATTAACAATTTTAATGATTGCTATAATAGGAGTTGGAGTGTTTTTAGGATTTAATTATTTGAAAGGTCCAGTAGATACTAGTGCTAAAACAGTTGATTTTAAAGTAGAAAAAGGAGATACTTTTAGTACTATAGGGGACAAATTAAAACAAAATGGATTAATTAGAGATATAACTTTTTATAAATTATATTTAAAAATTAAAAAACCAGATACGATTAAAGAAGGAATACATGAAGTAAGTGCTAAAATGAATTTAGATGAATTGATCAAAGAACTATCTTCAAAAGAAACGAAAATAGAAAGTATTGATATTACTTTTAAAGAAGGAAGAAATATGCGTTATATTGTGAAAACCATCAAAGAAGTAACTGGTGAAAAAGAAGAAGATATATATGCTATTTTAAAAGATGAGAAATATTTAAATGAACTTATAGAAAAGTATTGGTTTATTACGGAGGATATTAAAAATAAAGACATTTACTATTCTTTAGAAGGATATTTATATCCAGATACTTACAAAATAGAAAAAGAAAAATTAAATGCCAAAGAAATATTTAATGCTATGTTAGATAATATGGAATTAAAAATTAAAGAATATGCATCAGATATTAAAAATAGTAAGTATTCTTTTCACGAACTTTTAACTTTAGCATCTATGGTAGAATCAGAGGT
Organism: uncultured Erysipelotrichaceae bacterium; assembly: GCA_902783405.1. GTDB lineage: Bacteria > Bacillota_I > Bacilli_A > RF39 > UBA660 > RUG12867. Next base: position 6,409 of record CACZQZ010000130.1, on the reverse strand, counting down.
AGCAGGATTAGAAAATAGAAAAGGAGTGGCATCTGTATTTTATAATAGATTAAATGCTAAAATGTCTTTGGGATCAGATGTTACAACATATTATGGAATTAAAATAGATATGGGGGAAAGAGATTTATACAAATCAGAAGTTAACGCAGTAAATAATTATAATACTAGGAGTTCTTCTATGGCTGGAAAACTTCCAGTTGGACCAGTTTGTAATCCATCTATAGAATCCATAGAAGCTGTACTTTTTCCGGAAGAAACAAATTATTATTATTTTGTAACAGATAAGAATAAAAAAGTTTATTTTTCAAAAACAAGTAATGAACATAATAATACAATTAATAAATTAAAAAAAGAGGGATTATGGTACGTACATTAGAAGAATATGCTCTTGAAAATAATATTCCTATTATGCAAAAAGATGGCATAGAATTTTTACTTGATTTTATAAAAGAAAATAATGTAAAATCAATTTTAGAAATAGGGACTGCTATAGGATATTCTGCTATACGTATGGCATTACTTGATAAAGAAATTAAAGTAACCTCTATTGAAAGGGATGAACAAAGATTTTCCCTTGCTATGAAAAATATTTATGACTTTGGTTTAGCAGACCAAATTGAACTGATTTTAGATGATGCATTTAATGTAAAAATTGATAAAAAATATGATTTGATTTTTATAGATGCTGCTAAAAGTCAATATATTAAATTTTTTGAAAAATTTAAAATTAATTTGAATGAACATGGTTATATCGTTTCTGATAATTTATCTTTTCATGGATTAGTTGAAACAAATGAAGAGATTAAAAGTAGAAATGTAAGAGGCATTGTTAGAAAAATAAAAAATTATATTGTATTTTTAAAAGAGAACGAGGAGTTTGAAACGACGTTTTATTCTATAGGTGATGGAGTAAGTGTTAGTATAAAAAAATAATATCAAGATTATTAAAGTTTATATAAAAGAAATTAAGAAGAAACTAAAAATTTCTTCTTTTTTGATATAATATTGCTTATCAAAAAAAGATCATTAACTTTGATCTTTTTCTTTTACAATAACTTTTCTACTAAAATCTTTTGTTGTATCTTTATATGTTACTTTATATCTTACTGGAATAGGAGTAGTTGTAGCTTTAGATGTATTGATAGTACCACTTATTCTTTCAATAGTAACGTCACCTTTACTAGTATTTCCTTTAAATACTTCTTTACCATTTACGGTAACTATAAATGTCGGATCAATATAAGTATCACCAATATAAAGGATTGTTTCACCAGACTTATCTTCAAATTCGATACTAATATCATCTTTCAAAGTTACGTTCAAAGTAGCACCACTACTCATAAAGTTTTCATCATTAGAAAATTTTGTTTTAATAACATATGTTGCTTTTTCATCTGTGTCATTAATTGTGTCTGTATATGACGTATCTGTCACAAATTTAAGTAATTTTAAATCATTTCCTACTTGTTTATATACGTTATATCCTAAGTTTCCATATGAAGACGTATCTAATACAGAAGGAGGGGTTACTTTACTCCATGTAAGGGTTAATTTATTACCATCAATTTTAGCTGCAAGGTTAGTTGGATTATTTAATTTTAAATATTTAGTTGACATTTTAGTAGGCTCTGTACCAACTTTAAATAATTCTACTACTTTTCGATCATCTGGAGTATATTCACTTGGTAGAGCAGCTGGATTTGTTCCATATTCAATAGTTACTTCTGTAACACTTTCTGGTTTTTCAAATGTCTTATCACTTGTGAAAAATCCTCTAGCTACCGTTTGGAAAAGTCTTGCATGATTAAAGTTTCCATGAATGGTATAACCTTTTTTCCAATCTAAGTATCCATACCAAACACCTATAGAATAATCTGTGTTATATCCAATTACCCATAAATCATTAATAGCCTTTTCTGGAAGATTGTGTGCACTCTTAAATTCAGATGCAAAATTTGTAGTACCTGTTTTAGCAGCAAATTGTTTACCATTGATATTATTATATCTACTACTTAATGCATGTTGTCCAGTATCGATTAACATATCTGTAATCATATAAGCAGTAGCATCACTCATAACTTTTGTTTTAACTTTTTTATTTTCAAAAACTTCATCAGTATTACGATAAATAATTTTTGAATAAGAATATGGTTCAATATAATATCCACCTCTAGCAAATGAAGCATAAGCAGCAGACATACTAAGAGGGGATTCACCAGTATATCCTCCAATAGCGTGTGCTTCATGAAGACTTCCTTCAGCGCCTTCAGGATGTAAACCTAAACTTAGTACAAACTTTTTAATATTACTATTTTTATTAGCTTGGAAAGCTTTTAAAGCTGGAATATTACGAGAGTCTACTAAAGCTTGACGAGAAGTCATGAATCCATTATATCCACCATCCCAGTTGGTGATTTTAGTTCCTCCAGTATAAGTATAAGGCTCATCTACAAATGGAGTATAAGTAGACCAATTTTCAAATTCAATACCTGGACCATAATCATAAAGAGGTTTTGCAGTAGATCCAATTTGTTTTTTTGTTTCAGTAGCTGTATTAAAGTCATTTCCAACACGATTTCTACCTGCTCCAACAGCAATTAAAGCTCCAGTTTCGTTATCAATAACACTAATACCAGCTGTAACGTTTTCATTTTCCCATTCAAAATTAGTTCCGTTCATGATATTATCAATATATTCTTGTTTTTCTACATTAATAGTTGTTGTAATATCCATTGCTGTAGTATATGGGTTTAGTCCATCTGGATGTTCACTTGATTTTGTATCTTTCTTTATTTGTTCAATAACAGTATCTAAGAAAGCCTTATATTTTATATTTCCATCGTCTTCTTCTTTCTTTTTTATCAGTGTCTCAACAGTTTGTTTTTCTGCCTGTTTTTTCTCTTCTTTTGTTATATATCCATGTCTATTCATTAAATAAAGAACAGTCCTACGACGTTTTTCAGCAGCTTCTGGATGTTTTAATGGATCATACGCATCAGGGGACTGGAATAATCCAGCAATTAGTGCTGATTCAGCAATATTAAGTTCACTAGCATGTTTTCCAAAATAAGTTAAACTTGCTTGTTCAACACCATAGCTTCCTCCACCTAGATAATTTGAATTTGCATAAAATTCCATAATTTCTTTTTTAGTGTAATTTTTTTCAATTTGGAAAATAGACATATAAATATCTGTAAATTTTCTTTTAATTCCTTCAATACCTTGTGATTTTGTACTAGTGTAATAATTTTTAGATAATTGCATTGTTAGCGTAGAAGCACCACCAGCATCTTTACCTAATAATTGCTTAAATGAAGCAACCGCAAATCTTGGTAAATCAAATCCGTTATGTTGAAAGAATCTAGAATCTTCTGTTGCAACAATAGCGTTAATTAATGTTTCACTCATTTCATCATAAGTAATAATTTCTCTTTTTTGAGATCCAAGTTTTGTCCATATTTCTCCATTTGGATATCTTACAATTGTAGCTTCCACTTGATATAAATTATCTGGATTAAATTTAGGAGCATCTTTTACAATTTTTGCAATAAAGATTCCTCCAGCTATACTAGCTATAATAAATAAAAGTAAGAAAATAAGTAAAATAATTTTAATAATTTTCCATACTTTTTTCTTTTGTTTTTTCGGTGTAACTTTTTCTATTCTTTTATTTTTCCTTTTCATAATATCACTTGTTTTATTATTTTTCCTTTCTTTTATAATAGGTAGTAAAAACCATATAGCGTCTAAAATAAGAACAATGAGCACAGATATAGCTCCTACTACTTTGAGTCCTATCCATGAAACGATAAGACTTAGAATTATGATTAATGTATCAGTCCCGTGGTTAAATAGAAATTTTTTTATTTCTTTTTTTACATCTTTCAAAAATGAATCCCTCCTATATATACTTATCAACAATTTTTAAATAATCGATTCTTGGCTGATATGTATCTTTTATAATATGTGCATGTTCTTTAAAATAGTCGATTGGAATTGACTTTCTTTTTTCTTCTGTTATAAATTTTTTTAGCATTTCATAACTTAGATAAAAGGTTTGATTTAACTTTGAAAATCGTACAATTAAAAATCCAATTCCTCCGTGATTTGTAATTTTCTCTAGATGCTTAATTTGATGTTTATGAATATTTTTTAGTGGGAATGCTTTTAAAGTTGTTTCTTTAGCTTCAAAATCAATATATTTTCCTTTGTAGATACCATTATAATCTGTAGTCGATGGTGTTTTAAAATAAGCTTCTTTGATAACTGCTTCTACTCTAGAAGGATAATCTACTTTCGTAATGGTAATTGGTGTTGGTTTTTTATAAATAACTGCGATATCACGATCTAAATAATATTGATTCGATAGATTGATTTCTTCTTCTAAATCCATCCCTCTATTTCCATAGGTTGTTTGTATATTTTTGTATTTGCGAATTCCCATAGGATGCTTCATACCTCTCACCTAGGATATATTATACTACAAAAGAAAATAAATTTCTACTTCAATAGTAAAATATTCGAAAGAAACTGAAAGATTTTTCTAGTTTTGTCGAATGGAATGAAAAAGGATATTTTTTATGATTAAATAAATCATAGAGGTGATTTCATTGGATTTGAGAGAATTGGATGACTTATTTGATGAAGTAATTATGAACGTAAATGAAATAAAAAGATCTTTGATTTTACTTCCAAAAGATAACCCCTTTTCAAAGTAGAGCATAAGTTGACAAATTTCTTTTTTTTTGAGATAATTTTTGTAAGTTTATGGAGGGGTAGGTATGTATCAAGATCGAATTATTCTTACAATGAAAGATATTTTAGAAAAAGAATTTAAAGTCGACACAAGAGGATATAGACCACAAGAGGTTGATAAATTTTTGGATATTATCATTAAGGATTATGATGAATATAATACTATTGTCAAATCTCTTCAGTCTGAAAAAAGACAATTAGTTGATGAAAATATGAGACTAAAACAAGAAATCAGAAGTTTACGTACAAAACTTGAAGCTATTGAAGAGGCTCCAGTAAGTAGTGGTGTAAACAATGCTGATTTACTTAGAAGACTATCAAAATTAGAAACTTACGTATATGGGAGTGCTGATAAAGAGTAACATTTTGGTAAACGCTGCACATGTGTAGAGGAAAGTCCATGCTCGCATAGTCTGTGATGACTATAGTGTTTGTGTATAGGGAAAAAATAACCTATAGTAGTATTTATACTAACGGCGGTGAGGTAACCTAAACATTTCGCATGGTTATAGTAACTGTAAAGTGCCATAGAGACGAGTCTTTCTAGAAATGGAAAGAGTGGAACGTGGTAAACCCCACAAGCGAGAAACCCAAAATTGGTAGGGGAGCCTAATAGAAGAGAATAAAGAATTTTCTATGGGATTGCAATATGCAATAGATAAATGTTTACCGCCTAGAAATAGGAACAGAACATGGCTTATAAAATGTTATTTTTTTTGAAAGTGAGGATCTATTCATGGAAGAGATTGGAAAACTACTAGAAGAAACAAGAGAAAGTATGGATATTTCTTTAGAAGAGGCTTCTTCAGATTTAAAAGTAAATTCTTCGTGGCTTGAAGAAATAGAAAAAGGAAATGTTAAAGCATTTGATGATGTTGTAAATTTAAAATATTTTTTGAAAGATTATGCCAAATATTTGGGCTTAGATTATGAAGAAATTGTAGATGAATATAATGAATTTTTATTTGAGGCAACATCGAAAATTTCTTTAGAAGATATTAAAGAAGCAAAAAAAATGATTGAAAATAAAGAAAAAAAGTCTAAAAAAGAGATTGTTAAATCTCCTTATACATATATTAGAAAAGAGAAAAGCTGGATTAAATATGTTTTTATGATATTATGCTTAATCGCTATTATAGGATCTGTTTTTTATGTAGTATCTGAAATAAAACCAAAAGAAAAACCACAAGAAAATGTAATTAGATAGGAGAATATATATGAATTTACCTAATAAATTAACTGTTGTTAGAATGATTTTATCTGTTATTATTATTGGATTATTACTTTTTCCATTTGACGCTATAGGAATATCAATTCCTAAAATCTTTATCAATGAACGTTTAGTTATTGATGTTAAGTATATTATATCTGGCATCCTATTTATTATTGCATCTATTACAGATTTTTTAGATGGATATATTGCTAGAAAATATAATTTGATTACTGATTTAGGTAAGATGCTTGATGCAATAGCAGATAAAATGCTTGTTAATTCAGTACTAATTATTTTAGCGTCTACTGGTTTTATTCATCCTATTATAGCTGTTGTTGTTGTATTTAGAGATACCGTTGTAAATACAATTAAGATGATTGCAGGAAGCAAAGGTAAAGTAGTAGCGGCTATTAAAAGTGGTAAACTTAAAACAGCTTGTTT
>CACZQZ010000129.1 GCA_902783405.1 uncultured Erysipelotrichaceae bacterium | reverse complement strand
TTTGTACGATGCTTGTTGGATTTGGTATTTTAAAATTTTTAGAGAGATTTATTCCAGATCATCATGAACATAATGAAGAAGAACATATTCATCATATGGCTCATATTGGAATGTTTTCAAGTATTGCTATTTTAATACATAATATTATTGAAGGAATGGCTTTATATAGTTCATCATTAATTTCTACTAAAACAGGTTTAATGCTTATGATTGGTATAGGGCTTCATAATATTCCTATGGGAATGATTATTGCGTCATCTTTTGATAACCATTCTAAAAAGAAAAGAATCATTTCCTTAACAGCACTTTTCTTATCAACTTTTGTTGGAGGATTAATTTTATTCTTATTTAAAAATATTAGCTATAATACTTTAGGAATTTTACTTGGTATTACATCTGGTATGCTTGCTTATATCAGTGTTATGGAGTTACTTCCAATGGTTTATAAAACAAGGGATAAAAGAAGTACGATTTTAGGTCTTTGCACTGGTATTATTGTATTAATTATTGCTTTAAATCTATAGAAAGGAAAACCTTTCTTTTTTTCTGGATAATTGTATATTTTTTTGCTATAATGAAAATAGAGTAGGTGATGTGTATGAGAAAAAATAAAGCTTTAGATCATAAGTGTCCCGCTTGTATGGCACCAATTCATTTTAATCCAACATTAGAAAAATGGAAATGTGAATATTGCGAAAGTGAATTTACATTAGAAGAACTTCAAAAATTTAATAATGCTAGTAGTGAAAAGAATAATGAAGGAGGAAAAGGCGATGATACAGCTTATGACTCTTACAGATGTAGTGATTGTGGAGCTGAAATAATAGCAGACGAAAATACAGCTGCGACTTTTTGTTTATATTGCGGAAATACAGCTATTTTAAAAAACAAATTGTCTGGTAAATTTGCACCAACAAAAGTTATTCCTTTTAAAAAGGTAAAAGAAGATGCTGTCTTAGCTTTTAAAGGTTTACAAAAAGGAAGACCATTGCTTCCAAAAGATTTTGTATCCATTAAAAATATTGAAAAAATTACGGGACTTTATATTCCTTTTTGGTTATTTGATGTAAATGCTGATGGTGATGTTGAAGCAATAGGAAAAAGAATTACGAACTGGCGAGTAGGAGATACTCATTATACGAAAACAGATACCTATAATCTTGTTCGAAGTGGAAGCATGAAATATCATTTAATTCCAGTAGATGGTAGTAAAAGATTTGATGATGCGATTATGAATACCATAGAACCATTTAATTACAACGAACTTGTCACTTATAATCACGCTTATTTATCTGGCTTTTTAGCTGAAAAATATGATTTTGAATCAAAAGATGCATTTGAAATTGCTAAAAAAAGAGCACTTCAGTCTACAATGGATGAAGTTAAAAAAACAATGAATAGATATACAGGTGTAGTGGTTAAGAAAAATAATTTAGATATTAAAGAAGAAAAGTGTGATTACGCTCTTCTTCCAGTATGGATGGTTAACGTTAAATATAATGGAAAGTACTATTTATTTGCCATGAACGGTCAGACTGGAGAATTTATTGGAGATATGCCAATTAGTAAGGGTAAAGTATTAGCTTATTCGATTGCTATTTTTATAATTTGTATGCTTCTTTTTATAGGTATTAGTTATCTTATCTATATAGGAGGCGCAGCATGAAAAAGATAAAAATTTTATTTGCTATTGCATCCTTTTTTATAGGAATTAATGCTTATGCAGTAACCACAATACCTAGAACAGAAGAAGACTTAGGAGTATCGAAACATTGGAATATTACAAGTGCTAACAAAGATAATGTGTTAAGAACTCCAAGAGTAGATGTGAGTGAAAAAATCTATGATTTTGCAGAAGTAATTTCTGATGAAGAAGAGGCAGAATTAAGAAATCAAATTAATGATTATATTGAAACATCTAATATGGATATGGTTGTTATAACTACAGATTTAGCTTATAGTGATAGTGAAATAGAAGATTACGCTGCTGATTTTTATGATTATAATGACTTTGGTTTGAACTTTGAAAATTATAGTGGAATATTACTTATTCGAAATGTAAATGATTATAATCGTTATTTTAATATTTATACTTTTGGTGAAGCACAACTATATTATCCTTATGAAAGATGTGAAAATATACTAGATGACATTTATGATGATATACATGAAGAAAGATATTTATCTGGTATAACTACATTTATTGATAGAGCATCATCTTACTATAAGTCTGGTATTCCAAAACAATATCAAGATTATACGATTGGTGAGAATGGTAAATTAATAAAACCTTATAAAATTCCATTTTTATTATGTGGAGGCATTTCATTTGTTGTTACCCTCATTGTTATGCTTATATTAATTAAAAAAAATAGGATGGTTAAAAAAGAAACGAATGCTAATGCATACTTAAATAAGAATAGTGTAAATTATACAAGGATGGAAGATATTTTTATGCACAGTCATACATCTTCTTATACCATAAGTTCCGATAGTGGATCTGGTGGTGGATCTCATATGGGATCTTCTGGAGGTTTCCACGGTGGTGGTGGAGGAAGACATGGATAATGTCTTCCTTTTTTTCATATTTTGTTTTTTTTTTCATACTTTTAATTAGGTGATGATATGGAATATAAAGTAGGAGATTATGTCACTAGAAATTCTTACCATAATGATATTATCTTTTGTATTATCGATATAAAAGATGGGATTTATTATTTAAAAGGAAAAAATAATCGTTTATATGCAGATAGTCCTAAAGATGATTTAAAGATATATCAAAATGAAAAAGATGAAGAAGAAGAAAAATTTATAGAAAGAGTTCATGAAGAAAAAGAATTAGAAAGAGGCGAATATTTTTACTTACCTGGGAAAATTTTACATATTGATGGAGATGAAGATTATTTAAAAAGATGTATGGATTATTATGAGAGTAATAACATTTGGGCGATAGGTGTTTGTGAGAAAGAAAACATATTACCAGAGAGAATGATGGATTTATTAAAAGAACATAACCCTAATATTTTAGTTATTACTGGACACGATGCTTATTTCAAAAAAAAAGGAAATATTCATGATTTAAATGCTTATAAAAATAGTAGAAATTTTATTAATTCTATTACAGAAGCTAGAAAATATGAACATAGTCATGAAAAATTAATTATCATTGCAGGAGCTTGTCAATCTGATTATGAAGAATTAATTAAAGCAGGAGCTAATTTTGCTTCTAGCCCAAAAAGAATTAACATTCATGCTTTAGATCCGGCCATTATAGCTAAAAATATTAGTTTATCTGAAATAACAGAAGATATTGATTTAATTCCATTATTAGAAAAAACAAAATATGGAAAAGATGGCATAGGAGGTATTAAAACCAAAGGAACCATGTATATTGGATATCCTAGATAGGAGGATTCATGAATATAGAGGCTGTTAAAGAAAAACTAAACCCATACGTTGGTAAGATTGTTACAATTCATTATAATTTAGGAAGAAATAAATTTGAAAAGTATCATGTCACTATAAAAAAATTATATGATTATACTTTTTTAGTACAAGATCAAATTAGAGTGAAATCATTTAGCTATAGTGATATAATTACCAAAACTATTAAAATTGACTATTGACAAATACATTACAATTATATTAAAATAAATTTGTATATATAATATACTGGAGGGAGTTGAATTTACTTGAAAATAACATCAGTAAATGTACGCAAAGTTGAAAAAGAAGACAATAGAATGAAAGGAATCGCATCTGTACTTTTAGATGATGCTTTTGCTGTTCATGATATTAGAATTATTGAAGGAGATAAAGGATTATTTATTGCTATGCCTTCAAGAAAAACACCTACTGGAGGATATCGTGATATTGCTCATCCAATTAATCCAGAAGTAAGAAAAATGTTTGAAGATTCAATTTTAGAAGCTTATAACAATTTAGAAGACTAACTTTATAGGAAACTATAAAGTTTTTTCATATTTTTAAAAATTTTTCATACTCTTTATTAGGAGGATGAGGAAATGGACAAGTCAGACGTTATATCAAATTATAATCATACGATGACAATGAATGAACGTAAAAACCTTATGATTACAGGTGTAAAAAAAATAGAAAACTTTGATGAAGAAGAATTTTTTATGACTACCACTATGGGATATTTAACGATTAAAGGTGAAGGACTAGAGATGATCAAATTAGATACTTATCAAGGAAACGTTTCTATTAAAGGAAAGATAAATAGTTTAAGTTATGTAGATGAAAAGGAGAAAAAAACAAAAGAGGAAGGATTTTTTAATAAATTATTTAAATGACATTACATGAACAGATTATACTTATCATTTATTCTTTTCTTTATGGAATCATTTTTTCTTTTTTTTTAAATTGGAATTATAAATATGTTATAAAGTTAAAAACATTATTTAAAGTATTTGTAATATTTATTATGGTATTTGATTTTTCTTTGCTTTATTTTTTAGGTATAAAATATATCAATCACGCAATTTTTCATCCTTATTCTGTTCTTTGTATTATCTTAGGTTCTATTTTAGAAATAATAATACAAAAAAAGTGTAAAAAAGAGTAAAGTTGATAAAAACTTTCCTTGAAAATCCATGGTAATGATGCTAGAATAAAATTAAGAATAAGAGGTGAAGTTATGGCTAAGAAAAAAAGAATTCCAAAAGCATCTAAAAAGAGATTGCTAGTTTTTGGAACGATATCTTGTATTATTGCTTCTTATGCCGTTATCAATCTTTGCATTTACTCTTATCAGATAAAAAATTTGAGTGATCAAAAGAAGTCACTCGGAAATGAACTAAATAGTTTAAAAGAAACGGAAGAAAATCTTCAAGTTGAAATTAATCGTTTGCAAGATGATGATTATTTAGCTAGATATGCTAGAGAAAATTATTTATATACTAAAAATGGAGAATATGTTATTCAAGTAAATGAAAATAACAATCAAAATAAAAAAATAAAATCAAAAGATTTTTTTAAAGAAAATAAAAATTATATTATGATAGGATCATTTGTTTTAGGAATCATGATTTTATGTATTTTATGGTCTTTAAAAGGAGATAGAAAAAAAAGAAAAAGATAAAGTCTTTTTTTTTCTTTAGATTCTTGTTATAATAACTTTTAGAGATGAGGAGATAGTATGAAAAATAATGCGATTTGTTCTATGGATACAGATTTTGCACAATGGTATACCGATGTGTGCAAAAAGGCAGAACTTATGGATTACTCTAGTTTAAAAGGATTTATTATTTATCGTCCATATGGGTATGCTATATGGGAAAATATACAAAAATATGCAGATGAAAAATTTGAAGAAACAGGTCATGAGAATGTTTACATGCCAATGTTAATACCAGAAAATTTACTTAAAAAAGAAGCATCTCATGTAGAAGGATTTGCTCCAGAATGTGCTGTTGTAACAAAGGGAGGAAGCGACTCTTTAGAAGAGCCTTTAATGATTCGTCCAACAAGTGAAACTTTATTTTGTGAGCATTATGCTAAAGTGGTTAATTCTTATCGTGATTTGCCTAAATTATATAATCAGTGGTGTAGTGTTGTAAGATGGGAAAAAACGACTAGACCATTTCTTAGAGGATCTGAATTTCTATGGCAAGAAGGACATACCATTCATGCGACAGAGAAAGAAGCAAAAGAAGAAACTCTTAGAATGTTAAATACCTATATTGATATAGCTAATAATCTTTTAGCTCTTCCTGTTATTACTGGAAAAAAGACAGAAAAAGAAAAATTTGCAGGAGCAGAAGAAACTTACACAATAGAAGCATTAATGCATGATGGAAAAGCTCTTCAAGCAGGTACAAGTCATTATTTTGGACAAGGTTTTGCTAAAGCATTTGATATGAAATTTTTAGATAAAGATAATACTCAAAAATATGTATATCAAACTTCTTGGGGAATATCTACTAGATTAATTGGGGCTGTTATTATGGTTCATGGAGATGATAATGGTCTAGTATTACCACCTAAGGTAGCACCTATTCAAGTTATGATTATACCAATTAAGGAAAATGATGAAGTAAAAGAAAAAGTAGATGAAATTTATAATAAATTAAAGGCTAAAAATATTAGAGTTAAAATAGATCGTTCTGATAAATCTCCAGGATGGAAATTTAGTGATGCTGAAATGAGAGGAATTCCAGTTCGTATTGAAATTGGTCCAAAAGATGCTGAAAATAATTCTTGTATTGTTGCTAAAAGAAATGATTATACAAAACAAACGATATCTTTAGATGAAATTGATACAAAAACTGAAGAGATTTTAGAAGTTATCCACAGAGAAATGCTTAATAAAGCAGAAAATAATTTAAAACAAAAAACTTATACTGTGGAAAAAATGAAAGATATGGAAGAAAAATTAAATCAAGGTGGTTTTGTTAAAGCTCCTTGGTGTGGAAAAGAGTCTTGTGAACTTAAGGTTAAAGAACAATTACAGGCTACAACAAGATGTTTATGCACGGATAAAATTGAAAATAAAAAATGTGTTTGTTGTGGAGAAAACGCAGAAACTTATGTTTATTTTGCAAGGGCTTATTAAAAAAATAATAAAGACTAAAGAGAGTAAATGATAACTCTCTTTATTTTTTATGTACATAATAACTCATATGTGGAAAACTTAACAAAGAGAATCATTTGGATTTGTTTTATAGAAAATAATGGTAAAAATAGTTGTCAAAATGTTTTGAAATGTGGTACAATGAAAGCGTAAGATGAATAATAGAAATAATTATTTCAAAAAGAAATAACGGAATCAACCGATAAAGGATAAGTTTGAAAAGCAGATGTGATAAAACGATAGACTAAAAGTCACGTTTGCAAATAGCAAACGGGGGGGGG
>CACZQZ010000128.1 GCA_902783405.1 uncultured Erysipelotrichaceae bacterium | reverse complement strand
TCTACTTCTTTGTTTTCCTCTAGTATATGGAACAATACAGTATGTACAAAATTTATCACATCCATACATAATATTAACCCATGCTTTATATTTACTATCTCTTTTTACAGGAATATTTTCAATTAAATCTCCTTCTTTACTAAAAACTTCTATTTGTAATTCTCTATCTTCAATAGCTTTTTCTAATAATTCTGGAAGTCTATGAATATTATGAGTACCAAATACAAAATCAACATGTTTGTTTTTCCTCTTTATTTCATCTACTACAGATTCTTCTTGAGCCATACATCCACATAATCCCAAAATAATATTAGGTCTTTCTTCTTTTAGATGTTTCATTCTGCCTAAATAACCAAATACTTTATTATGAGCATTTTCTCTTATAGCACATGTATTAAATAAAATAACATCTGCTTCTTCTAATATTTCACTAGGTTTAAATGACATTTCTTCTAAAAGAGCTCTTATATTTTCACTATCATGTTCATTCATTTGACAGCCATAAGTTTTAACAAAGTATGTTTTTCCTTTACCAAGATTTTTTAAACTAGAATCAAATTCAAAAGTAATTTTATGTGCTTTTTCTTTTGTTCTTTTTTGTGCTTCTTTTAAATTTGGTGTAATCATATACATCACTTCTTTCTAGAAGATAATATCATAGTTAAACTTTTTTTTCAATCAAAAAAAATAACTTTTTCTTTTTTAAATCACTTTTATTCTTAAAGATTTACTTATTTCAATAGCACCTTCAATATCGACAATTACACCTTCATAAAAAGGATAATTTACTTTCATATTTTCTATTTTAGAAGTACTAAAATCAATATCTTTTAATTTTGTATTTGTAAAATCAGATGAATTAAAATTATTTTGATGAAAAGAAATATTTTTTAAATCTACTCCACTCAAATAAGAATTTTCCATATTGGTTTTCATTATTTCTATTTTATCCATTTTTGTATGATTAAAATTACTGTATCTTAAATCACAATTTTCTATAGATACATCTTTAAAATAAGAATCAATAAAAATGGTTCCGACAAGTTTACAATCTATAAATTTAATTCTATTAAAATCACATTCTCTAAAAGAAATATTCGAAAAATCACATTCTTTAAAAATCACATTATCAAAAGAAGAAAAATCAAACAAGCCTTCTTCTATTTTTACTTTTTCAAAAAGGCAATATTCAAAATCTATTTTTTTAGAAAAGTAATCTACCTCTTCATTAAACTTTTTATAACTTATATCTTCTTCGATATTTCCTAACTTTTCTTTTTCATATATCTTCTCTTTTGGATAATTTATTTTCATTTTCTTCACCTATTTAAAAAGATGATTTAAAATCATCTATTCTTGTATTAAATTTTTTAAATATTTAATGGTTCTAACCATTTGAGCAGTATAACCATTTTCATTATCATACCAAGATACCACTTGTACATGATAAGTGTTTTCATCTATTTTAGTTACCATTGTTTGTGTTGCATCAAAAAGTGATCCACAGGTAGTACCTATAACATCAGTTGATACAATGTCTTCTTCTGTGTAAGCAAAGGTTTCATTCGATTTACTTTTCATATATTCATTAATTTTTTCTTTTGTAATATCATTTCCTTTACAAACAGCTACTAAAATCGTAGTAGATCCTGTAACTACTGGTACTCTTTGGGCTGAACCAATAAGTTTTCCTTGTAATTCTGGAATAACTAAACCTATTGCTTTAGCTGCTCCTGTAGAATTTGGAACAATATTTGTAGCAGCTGCTCTAGCTCTTCTAAAGTTTCCTTTACGGTGTGGTCCATCTAAGAGCATTTGGTCTCCCGTATAGGCATGAACTGTTGTCATAATACCACTCTCTATTGGTGCAAAATCATTTAAAGCTTTGGCCATAGGAGCTAGGCAGTTTGTTGTACAAGATGCTGCACTAATAATCACATCATCTTTATCTAAAGTATTCTCATTTACACCATAAACTATAGTTTTTACATCATCTCCAGCAGGTGCTGAAACAACTACTTTTTTAGCCCCTGCTAAAATATGATCCATCGCTTTTTCTTTTTTCGTATAAAATCCAGTACACTCTAATACAATATCTACATCTAATTCTTTCCATGGTAAATTTTTAGCTTCTGGTTCACTATATATTTTTATTTCTTTGCCATTTACAACTAAATAATCTTCTCTAGTACTAATTGTAGCTTCATATCTTTTTTGAGCACTATCATATTTAAGTAGATAAGCAAGCATTTCAGGACTTGTTAAATCGTTGATTGCAACAATTTCATAATCCTCTTTTTGAAACATTTGCCTAAAAGCAAGCCTACCTATTCTTCCAAATCCATTAATTGCTACTTTAATCATCTTATCTCTCCCATTCTTGTATATATCTAATATCCCCTATAAATTCTCTTAATACTGAATCTCTTGGAACGCCTTCACTTGGCATCGGAAGGACTTCTCTAAGTAAATTAATTAACCGAATTGCTTCATAATACATCTCATCTTCTTCTGATACGGAATAAAGTAAAGGCTCTGCATACGTTTTTAACACGGCAATTTCATAAAGTAATGCTGTGTTAAATACAACATCAATATCATCTTGAAAAGGAAAAATGTATTTTTCTTCGCCTTTTCTAATTTCCTCCCAATGTTTTAATGTTGCCCCTGCATTATATCCTCTATGCCTATTATCACGAACAATTCTTCTAAGTTTTCTGATATCTGTTGTATGTATACGATTGTGATTATCAATATTAATTTGTGTTAAAGGACTAATATATATTTTAAATTTGCGTCTTCTTTCAATCGATAAAGTTAGTTCATCATTTAAACAATGTAATCCTTCAATAACAATCACATCATTTTTTTCTATTTTTAACCAATTATTATGATACTCTCTTTCTCCTTTGATGAAATTATACTCTGGAAGTAATACTTTTTCTCCGTCTAATAATTGTATTAAATGTTTATTAAAAAGATTAACATCGACAGCATCTAAGGATTCCAAATCCAACTCTCCATTAGGAAGAACTGGTGTATCTTTTCTATTTTTAAAATAATTATCTAAAGATATTAAATGTGGTCTTAATCCTTTACTACGCAAGTATAAACCTAATTTACTAGCGGTAGTTGTTTTTCCTGAAGAAGATGCTCCAGCACATAAAACCAATTTTACATGATCACTTTCTTCATAGATTTGATCAGCTATGAGTGCAAGCTGACTATCATAATGAGATTCTGCAAGCTGTATTAAATCGTTATAGCGTCCGACCATTGTAACTTTATTTAAATCTGTAATATTTTTTATATTGATAATTCTACCCCATTTTGTATAATCTAAAAATTTATCAAAAAGCATTTGATGATGCGTATAAGGAAGTGTTACCTCTGGATTAGTTGCATTCGGAAAACTTACAACAAATCCATTACCAGCAATATAAGTTAATGCAAAAGAATTAATTGACTTTGTACTATATGCCATTTCTCCATAAAAATAGTCATAAACATCATCAAGTCGATATAAATTAATATACGTATTACTAATATACCTTAAAGATTCGCTTTTATCAAAACGTTTTTTCTTTTCAAAAAAACTGATAGCATCAATTCTAGATACGCTCATTTTTGTAAAAATCAAATCTTCCGCTACAATTTT
>CACZQZ010000127.1 GCA_902783405.1 uncultured Erysipelotrichaceae bacterium | reverse complement strand
TCTTTCTTCTTACCGATTTCAAATCCGAATCCTTTTTCTTTATTAAAAATAGTAGAAGAAACACTTGTTATAATAGCAATTAAAGCTCCAATAAAAATAACCATTGTAATTGGAAAATAATCACGTGAAAGAGCTGGAAAAGGATTTATTCCAGAAAGTGTTCCATCATTAGCAAAAGAAGAAATATTAAGTACAGCTATACAAGATAGATAAAAAAGGATAACTGCAAATATTCCAAATATAACAAAATCCTTTTTTTCTACTTTAAATTTTAGTTTCATACTTTCCACCTCTTTAACTTAATAAAGTTTGATATTTTTTGTTTTTTTCTCCATAAATAATAGACTTAGTCCCAATATTACTGAAGTATTCACATCCAAAAATAAGGGTATATTTTTTATCTTTTCTTAAATCTACAATGGCTTGCATGTAAGGATTACAGATATTATATATTTCATTTGCATCTCTTACATCGCTATAAATGATATTATACTTATTATTTTTTAAAATAGCAATATAAGAAAATGCTTTATCTGTTTTTGTTTCATTATACGCATTACTAAACATAACGATTCTTTCTTTTTTTCCATCATTGTCATAATCTATAGTAATTTCTTCTTTATATAGATCATCAATATCAACAGCTATTTCTTCATTAGTTAAAATTTGCTTTATAATATCGTAATCTGTTATTCTTTTTTCTTTAAAATCGATGATATCAATATCTACATTATTTTTTATTCCAAGAATTTGTTCTCCTGGTTTATATGTATAAAAATTTACTTTTTCATCATTTTTTTTCTGAAAAATATTAAATCCTGAAATATATTTATTATACATCATATAATACTGTCCAACATATTTATTATTATTATATACTTTATAAATGGATTCTTCATCTGTGGATGATGGGATATATCTCGTCCAAAAATCATCTTTATACTGTAATTTTATTCTAGGAGTCATTACTAAAGAAACCGTATTATCTTGTAATTGATCTTTCCTTTTTCTAAAGAAAAAGATGGTTACGAGTGCATAAATAATTGCAATTACACCTACAATTATAAGAATTTTTCTTTGATTTTCATTCATAAATTCACCTATTTCTTTTCAAAATAAACTATTCTACTAGCATTATCTCCATATTTTTCCCATACATCAGTTCTTGTATCATTAATACCATAAGAATCAGACATAACAATGTTACTTCCATTTACTCCTACGACAGGAACCCAGTGTTGTCCTTGCTGACCACTGCCACCACAGGTATTATGATTTCCTTTAACTTCCATTACAATATAATATCCTTTATCTAATAGTTTTTTAGCAGTTTCTGCTTTTTTCTTTCGTGACATACCACATAAACTTTTATCTCCTGCATATTTAAAATTTGGAGCAATATCACCAAAATCAAATGACATAAGTCCGCCACTTGATGCAATTAAACCTTTTTTTGTTAAAGCTTGAACAAAAGTTCCAGGATTAAATTCTCCAGATACATTTGTTTTTACACCAGATCTAGCTATTTGTTTAGCAATAGATGTAACAAGGCAACCAATTGTTCCAACATTAGAGTTTCCAAGAGGCACGCCACTCCATTTGGAATCGTCTTGTTTCCAAGCATCCCAAGTACCTGATGCAGTACAAGATGAAGTATCACCATAAGGTTGATTCGTACCATCATAATAGTAATCTAAAATTTGTTCATAATTGTATCCTTGCTTCTTTCTTAATGTGTAGTATGCATAATTTTGACTAGCAATATTTTCTGCTCTACTACCATAATCAGAACGATATTGAGTTGAAACAAGACTACCATCAGAATTAACTCTCATAAGTCCAGCTACTTCAGAATACAATTTTTTTACAGTGTTTAATTCGCTTTCAGACATTGGTCCTAATTCTGTTCCTCTACCAGGATGCAACCAAGACCGATCTGACGCTGCACGATAACATCCCTTATAAATATCACACCATACTTGATCATCAGTAGAAGATTTAATACTAAATGATGAGTCTCCCTTTTTATAACCTCCCCTATTTAGAGCAAAAGTTCCTATTGCAATATAAAAAGCCTTACCATATTCAGGTTCCTCTATATCTCTTTTTGCGATTTCTCCATAAAATACCCCTAATACATAATCCTCAAAAGGAATAGAATCCAATATTTGACCATTAATTCCTTTTACATTTACTTTCAAATCAGCAAAAGGATCACACCCACTACTACTCTCATCATCTTCTTCATCATCAAAAAATAGATATTTATAGTAATTTGCTAAAGAAAAGATTTCATCGGCTATCTTTTCTTTTTCTGCATCATCTTTAGTTTTAAAGTTCTTAGGTATATATGTTGATATCAAATATTTTCTATATGCTTCGTCTCCTTCTTCAATATGCTTTATTAAAGTTATTAATTCTCTTTTACTAACATTAAATTTATCATTATTTATTTCTTCTACATCATCAATATCTTCATCTGAAATTTCTTCATCTGAACCATTTTTATTCATTAGTCCATCTGATGATTTAGAATACATTACAGTAGCCATCAATAAAGCTTTGGTTTTAGATTTTTTACTACTACTAGCTTTTTCCATAGCATCATCAACTTTTTTTTTGAAAGCAATTTGTTCTTCAGAAAATTCACTTTCATCTACATCCTTTAAAAAATTATTTGCTATAGAACCAACTGATTTGTTACTTGTAGATATAAATAAACTTAAAATAAGAATGAGCAATAGAAAAAAGCCAGCTCCTGCAAATATTATTTTTACACGAACAACAAATGGTAGTTTTTTCCAAATGCTGGAAGTTATATTGGCATTTCCACCATTATTATTTTGCTCATTCATATTTTTCACCGCCTAACTTATTATAGACCTCCTCCAGATCCAAAGGAATCTAGTTCTTTTTCTGTAACAATTACATTAATTCGCATACGTCTACTTCCACATACAAATAATGCTTCTCCTTGATTATATTTTTTAATACTTTCCATTTCGTTTTCATTTAAATCAATTAATTTTGCTAAATCATCTACAGCTTGTTTTCTAAGACCCATAACTAAATAATAAGATGCATTATCAAAAATAGCTTTACCTTGTGTTATAATTCTAGGATCTGTAAAGTCTGTAGGTTGTTGTGTAATAATAATCGTTCCTGTGTTATACTTTCTAGCACGTCTTTGTACTTGAGCAATAAAATCTGCTCCTAGAACGTTATTTCCATTAACAACAACATGAGCTTCGTCAACCATTAAAATAGTATTTGTATTTTTATCTAAAGTAAGACCCCAAGCATATTTTAAAATGTTAAAGAATAATGCATTTCTTACGTTAGAATCAGCATTCATAAGTTCTTTAATATTAAATACTATAAAATTACTCTTCGGACTAATAGTTGTATAACCATCAAAATAGTATTTTAGTTCTCCTGTAATTGGTCTTATTTTAAGTTCTAATCTTTCCATGATATCTCTTTCATGTGTTTTTTCTGGCATAGCAGCAAGTCTACCTTTAATAGTAGCGTAAACATCTGTAAATGTTGGATAATCTTCTGATGTAAAGTTAGAAAAATCTGTATTAAAATCAATGCCAAATCTTTTATATGTATCTTGCACTACTTCACTAAACAAAGTAAGTACATCTTCTTCAATATCTGGAGCATAGTACTTTATAAATGCTTTTGTTGTTTGAAGCGATCTTGTAAGTACAGTATATCCAAGACCTTGTTTTATCTCATCTTCATCAGCATCCATAATAACTTCTAGAGGGTTTACCATTCCAAATTCTCCACCCTTACCTAAGTCAATGAAGTCTCCTCCAAATCTCTGTGCCATTTCTTCAAGTTCACCTTCAGGATCGATAACAACTACTTTATAATCATTACGAATTGCAGTTCTAAGGAGTAATTTTGCGGCTGTTGATTTACCACTACCAGAAGTACCAAGTAAAATCATATTAGCATTGTTTCTATTATGTTCTTTTCTAATTTGATATAAAAATTGATTAAATAAAACAACTCCACCAGAAAAATCTACACCAAGTAAGCAAGCAAGTCCTGGATCTTTAATACTATCAAAGATAAATGGATACATTGCAGCAATAGTAGGTGATGGAATTGGTATTCCAATTCTATTTTCTATATCTTGCTTTGGATAAATAGGTAGAATAGATTTTAATACCTTTTCTTGCTCAAAACGAAGGGGTAATCCATTCATTTCCATAGCCATTAAATAATTTTTAATTTGAATTTTTTTATTAGTTAATTCTTCTTCAGAATCAGCCGTAATCATAACGTGCATTTGAAAATCATAAATTTTAGATTGACTAGATGCAAGCATAGTAATAAACTGCTCTAAAGATTCATAATCCTGTCTAATTCTTTCTTGAATGGTTTTATCATTTTCTTGTGTATATCTTTGCTTTAAATCAGCAATTTCTTTATTAATCATTTTTGATAATACTGAAAAAGCTACTGGAATATGTTTCATAACTACTTTTACACCAGACATATTTGTTAAACTAGATAAATATCCAATTGGAATATATTTAGGATAACTTACAACTGTAAGTATAGTAGCATATTTATCGCTGATAATAAAATGTGCTGGTTTAAATTCTAACCCTTTAGGTGCTATTTGACTTTTTAAATTCATTTACATCACCGCCTTAAATGTTGTAGTTTGTCCTGCATTTAAGAAGTTATCCAAAATCATTCTTAAATCATCATTTGTAACTTGATAAGCAGAAAGGCCTGCATTAGCAAAGTTGTTAATTAAATCTCTAACTCTTTTATTAACTACATCTATATTTTTTTCTTTAAACAACAAGAAATACTCAGTATCTGTGATGTTATTATTGGTAAAGTCATTGGCTTTTTCAATATCTTCCATAATAAGTCTTCTTTTAGCTTGAGTTTGGGCATTGTTATAAAGGAGTTGCAGTTGTGATAAATAAACATTAATATCTACTGGGCGGTCTGCTACCATAATCCAGAATTCATAATCAATCATGTTATATACATTCTTTATGTTGTCAATAATAGAAAATTGTGCATCAGGTTCTAATATAAAGATGTTTCTTGGCATAATTTTTACACCACATACTTTTTCATTTGTATTAAGCGTTATCATACCATTATTGATATCTTTAATTGGAATAAAATTATCTTCTGTATATTTACTCCTTTGGTTCTTGTTCATCTAAAATACACCATCCTCTCCAAACAAATTTTTGATTATTTGTAAAAAATTCAAAACAGTTTTTTAAAACAGTCATCATATTATGATAATTTGGTACTGGCATAATTAGAAAACCTGTTACCAAACCTGGTAATATAGCAATAATACTCATTACTACATCAGATATTGGAAGAGTAATTAATAATAGTCCACTAACTGCAAGTCCAATACCAAATAGAACTAAATCAAACACATTGAATATTCCAAAAATTAGTAATGATTTTTTTGTATTTGCTGGTATTAAATAATTCCCCATATTTTATTCCTCCTTTTATTATCATTGTTTTCCTTTTCCAAGATTTTCCATTTCTTGTAAACGTTTGATTTCTTTTTCTTTCTTCTTTCCAGCAATATCTGCGGCTTCACGTTGATCATATAATGTTTTAAATGCATTATATTCTCGCCTATCAATAGTTGTCGCAAAGTCAAGATCAGATGCTGTCAATCCTGATAGGTAACTATCAATTTTCTTATCTTTTTGTTCATTAGTAAGAGTCATGTCTTTCATAATAGCATCAATATCATCTATTTGTTTTTTATCTTTTAATTGACTTTTAATGTAGTCATTGTATGAACCGTATTGTAATTTAACCACATCATCTCCAGCAGTATTTTTTTCCATCACGATATTACCACTAGCATCTTTTACAGAACTAAATGCATTCCTATATGAAGCAGTCTTATTAAAGTCAGTGGTTGTCATTTGATCCATAGCTCTTGTTATAGCACTTTCATCCCTTTCATAATTTGCTTTTGCTTGTTGCGCTTGCTTAATTCTATCTTTAATAACACTCGTTGTTCCTGTTTTCTGTTCAACTTGAGCCATGTCTGTAGCAACATCGTATACTCTCTCCGGAATAAAACGATATCCTGCTTCACGTTGTCTACGTCGTTGAGAAGTTTGAGTCACACCTTTATTTACGCCTTGAGCAATATTTCCTTTTGAGCTCTGTGTAGCCGAACGAACAAATCCACCAGTCGCTCCCCTAAACACATTACTAGCATAACTAAGGGGTGCAAAGCCAAAGCCACCTGTATTTCTCATTTGTTTTCTATATTCATTTCTATCAATTTGTCCTTTATCTAATTTTTCTTTAATATCTTTTCGAGCCCTATGGGTTCCCCAAACGTTTGCACCCATACTAAGTGCAGAACCTATAGTACCACCAGCTATTCCAGCAGCTAAAGGTGAATTCTTAAATGGATTTAAACTAAAGCTTCCAGCACTAATTCCAAGTAATTTTTCAAGTAATTTTGGAACTTCACTAGCAAACATTAATGCACCAATAATAATGAATAACTGCATCATAAAACCGTTAACTGGTACGTCTTGTCCTGCATCAAAATCATAATAATACATAGTATTTTGAGTTAATAATTGAATAATTGTGATAGCAAAATAAAGAGCTGCAAGTCTTATAAATAATGATAAATAAGTATTAATATATTCTTTTATATAAGCATCAAACACTTTTTTAGATTTAGGATCTGCATAAGAAATAATAGGAATTGGTGCAATTAATTGTAAAAATCCTAATTTAACGGCCCTAAGAGCTATATCAAAACAAAAGCGAAAGAACATAAACGCTAAAAATATTCCCAAAGCTGTAGAAACAAGTAAACGATAAGTAAAGAAATAATCGCCATTACCATCTTTTTCATTGATAAAAGCTCCTAGAGAAGACATATCCTTTTGTTCATAAGATTGTAAATAAGCATCTGAAAAGCCTTCTATTTCCGTTCCACCTGCACTATTTATTGCATCTACACATTCACTTGTAAAGCTATTTTCTTGTGACGAACCATCTTCAGATGTTGATGTAACAAATACGTTCATATCTTTACAAGCTGTTGGATAAAAAAACGTACTAAATGTAGCATATGTAGCTATTCTTCCGGTATTTTTTCTTTCTTTGCCTGCATTTCCAGATGAATCAATTCCTAAAATAATTTTTTCGATCAACTGGTCTTGTAAAATCGCATTTTGTAAATCTCTAGATAACGGAAAAATAATTCCTGGCAAAATAACCATTAATACAAGAGATATAATAATTCCTTGGACCAGTTTTTTTCCATCTGATTCTAATTTCTCTGGTTCAGCTACATATTGAACCATAGAAACTGTTAGTTTAAAAATCATAATAACACCTAAAAGAGCATAAATTCTAGTTGAAAAAGCTTGAATGGTAGACTCTGAAAATATTTGTAGTGTACTTAATTTAATTAAAAAACCATAAAGTGATTCTGCAACACCATAAATTGATTGATCAAGTGCGAAGAATAAAGATCTTATTTGATCCCAGAGCCAACTTCCTAAATACTTTAACATATATATTCACCTCTTTATAAGTTAATTTTCTACTTATATCATTATATCACAAAAAAAAAGAACAATAAATAAATTATTGTTACTTTTTTACTTTTTACTATTTTTGTGTTCCGTTTACAAAACGATCTATACATGATTTGATGTCATCAGCATTTGCACCTTCTGAACCAGTAGCAACTACACCAACTAATAATTTTACAATTACAATAACAAAGAACACAATTGCGGCTGCAGTAATTCTTTTAATTAGTGTTTGTTGTCCTTTTTTGATTTCATCATCTTTTTGTGCTATAACAGCTTTTCCTAAATCAAGCATCCCCCATATAATTAATAAAACAGGTACCATAATTTGAATAATCAAAATTACATCATGTACTAAGTTAACAAGTTGGTCAGGAAATTGACTGCATTGAAATTCTAACACACTTATCATATAATAACCTCCTCAATTACTCATAGTTTACTATTTTTTTCTCTTATTGTCAATATTTAGTATGTAATAATCTGTAAAGTATCTGTATGAATTTTGTCTTCTTTTTCTTTAGATATGACTACATTATTTATATTGCCATCAGATATATATCTTTTATTTTCTAATATTTTAAAGTTTTGCTCAATATCAAATTCTTTTCCATTATTATCATATGCTCTTATTCTTTTTAAAAAATATGGATCAAAATCTTTAGAAAAAGGTGAATCATTACTTTCCCATCCGACTCTTAATGTACTTTTTGTTTCATATGTTAATCCATCATAAGTGCCTTTAAGTAGGGCATTAAAATTACTATGCTTTTTACTATAAGGTGAACCAAATGGCATTGCAATGATATTTACATATTTTCCAGGAATTAGATCTTCTAAAATCTTATAAACTTTTCCTACTTCTTCTACAGATTTATCGTATGAAATTTTTGTAAAATCAGGGTGACTATAAGCATGATTTCCTACATCATAACCATGACTAACAAGCCATTTTACGATTTTTTCATTATATTCTTTTTGATTAAAAATACCACCATTTATAAAAAAGGTTGCTGTTACATTATAATCTTTATATTTATTTTTAAATTCTTCTAATATTCCAACAGCGCTATTTGGGTCTATTTCAAGTTCTCCATCTTTTTCACCTAGTACTTTTATATTATTTTCAAGTCCATCATCAAAAGTTAAAATGATTGGACTATAACCTAATTCTACATCTATTTTTCCATCGATATAATCATCAAGTCTAATCATTCTGTATCCTGATTTATAATAAAACTCTAAATCTTCTCTAAAAGCTTCTGCTGTTCTTTGATAGCCATCTTTATCTACATTACCACCTGTATATTTCGTTTCTGAATTTTTCTTATTATGAATACCATGATACATCATAATAGGTACATTACCAAGTTCATTAACATTATACTTTTTATAATCTTCATCCGATAATCTACCTTTAGATATTGTAATAACTAATTCTTCGTTTTCATTTAATGTCGTTCCTTTTTCAATACTTTGTTTTAAAATTTTGTCTTTTTTTTCATTACTATATTCTTCTTCTATTTTTAAATCTAATTTATTTTCTTCCGCATATTTTTTAACTTCTTCTATACTCATAGAAGTCAAATTTTTCATCTCTTTTTTCTTATTTTTAATGATTGCAGTCTTAGAGCATCCACAAAAAATCAGACAAATACACAAACAAAACATTATTCTTTTCATAATCCTCACCATTTTAATTATATCATATTTCTTGGAAAAAAAACTTACAAAAAAGTAAGTTAGTAAAATTTATAACATTGTTGATAAAATAGATTTTGATAAACCTGTAACTTCAGATACGTCTGATATGCTCATATTCTTTTTAAGCATACGTTTAGCAAGTTCTACTGTTTTATTATTGGCTCCTCTTATTTCGCCACGTTTTTCTCCACGT
>CACZQZ010000126.1 GCA_902783405.1 uncultured Erysipelotrichaceae bacterium | reverse complement strand
GGAAGAGAATTATCAAATTATAAAAATTTTAGAGAATTATTTTTATGGTTTAAACTTTATAATCAAGGAAAAATAAGATTAACTATTTCCGCAGAATTAAATCATCATTATAAACAACGTGCAATATCAAACTATTATGAATCAGAAGAAAATAATGCTAAGAAGAGGTAATATGAAAGAAGAAGAAAATAACTTTTTAAATTATCTTGAAAATATTAAAAATTATTCTGATAAAACAGTAGATAGTTATGAAAAAGATTTGAATAATTTTATAGAATTTTGTAATCAAAATAAAATTGATGATGTTAGAAAAATTGATTATCCTTTTTTTCGAAAATATTTATTATATTTATATGAAAATAAATATCAAAAAACAACCATAAATAGACATATTAGTTCTATAAAAAGTTTTTTTAAATATTTAGTTAAAGAAGGTAAAATAAAAGAAAATCCTACCATTCTTTTAGAAACAATCAAAAAAGATAAAAAATTACCTAAATACTTAAATTATAGTATGATTGAAGAATTTTTGAATTTACCAGATAATAATACACCATTAGGTCAAAGAGATATGGTTATTTTAGAACTATTATATTCTACTGGCATTCGTGTTAGTGAACTTGTATCTATTACATTAAAAGATATTGAATTATCTGAAAATAGGATAAAAGTAAAAGGTAAAGGTAGTAAAGACAGGTATGTGCTTTATGGGAATGTACTTAAAGATAAAATGTTATTATATGTTCAAGATGGAAGACAAAAAATATTAAAACAAAAAAAATCAAAGTATTTGATTATTAACAATCAAGGAAATAAAATAACTGAATCTGGAGTAAGATATATATTTGATGTGTTACTTAAAAAAGCTTGCATAAAAAATCATATTACACCTCATATGCTAAGACATACTTTCGCAACTCATATGTTAAATGAAGGAGCAGATTTAAAAGTAGTTCAAGAATTACTTGGACATGAAAATTTATCAACTACACAAATTTATACTCATGTTTCAAATGAAAGACTTAGAAGTGTCTATTTGAATGCCCATCCAAGAGCAAAGAGGTGAAGTTATGAATGAATTATTAGAAAAAAGTGGTGTGAAAATTAAAAATTATCATGGACTTCAAAGCAGATATAATAACAATGTAATTTATTTAAACGAATATGATATCCATAATTCTATGGTAATTGCCCATGAATTTGGTCATTATTTATTAGACTTAGACAGGGAAGATATAAAAGAAAGATATGATGAAGTAAAAAAATTAGCTCAAGAGAATTTCACAAAAAATTTTATTTCTAATGATAAAATTGATTCTCTTAAAAGAACATTAAATAAAGTATTTTCTTTAGAATTTTCAAAGCAAAAAGAGATGACAGAAAAAGAATTCGATAAAATGATTATATCTAGTGAAAGTACTAATAATTATGATAAATTATATTTATTAGTACAAAAAGCAGTATTAAATTATAATCATGTTAAAGGAGAATATAACAAAGAACAATTAGAAAAAGTAGCATTAGATATAATGAACAGTTTTTCTAAAGAGCAATTACTTGAATTTTTAAAACAAAATGCATTAGATTTAGAAGTCTATGGAAAAACAAATGTAGAGCTTTCTAAAAATAAAGAAACAAAAGGATTGTTGATGCTTTCTGATTTACTTTCAAGTATTTATGATGGAGAGTATTACGGAGCAGAACTACCTTTTCATCATGATGTTAATTATTATAAAAAAAATCCAAACTATTCGTTTGAAGAGGCATTTGCTAATTTTACGTCATTAAAATTAAATCATTGTGAAAAAGAATTAGAATTAGTTCGATTTGTTTTAGGAAATGAATACTATAATTTTTTAGATCATTATTTTAATACGAAAATTCAAAAAATAGAAACAAAACAAAGATAGGAGAAAAAAATATGTATGATGTAGCTATTATTGGAGCAGGACCTGCTGGACTTTTTACAGCTTATGAATTAATAACCAAAAATAACAAATTAAAAGTTGTTGTAATCGATAGAGGATCAAAAGTAAAAAATAGGGTCTGTCCTATGAATAAAAAAGGTGTTCCTTGTCAAAATTGTAATCCGTGTGCTATTTTATCCGGTTATGGAGGAGCAGGAACTTTTTCAGATGGGAAATTAAACTTTATTCCAAAACTTGGTAAATCTGATTTAACAAAATATATGTCTATCTCAGAAAGTTATAAATTAATTGATGAAACAGAGGAAATTTTTAATAAATTTAATATGGATGCAGAAATATACCCATCCAATATGGATGAAGCTAATGAAATAAAGAAAAAAGTTGCGATTGCTGGAGCTAAGCTTTTAGTTATAAAGCAAAAACATTTAGGTTCAGATCATTTACCTGAATATATTGAGGGAATTACAAATTTTCTAGAAAAAAAAGGTGTAAAATTAATAGACCGTTCTAATGTTATAGACTTAAAAACGATAAATCAAAATAATCATGAAATTATCTATGAAAAAGGAAAAAAAGAGGAGAAGGTAAATGCTAAATATGTTGTTGTAGCACCAGGTAGAACAGGAGCAAAATGGGTTCAAGAATTATCAGATAAATACAATATTCCTTATAATTCTCAAAGTATCGAGGTAGGAGTACGTGTTGAAGTTAGAAAAGATATCATGGAAGAGATTACAAATGTTATTTATGATCCAACGATTTTTATAAAAACGAAAACATATGGCGATGAAATAAGAACCTTTTGTACCAACCCAGGTGGTTTTGTCGCAAAAGAAAACTATTATGGATATATTTGTGTAAATGGTCATGCTTTAAAAGATGTAAAATCAAATAATACCAATTTTGCTTTTATATCTAAAGTAAGTTTAACTCATCCTGTTACAAATACTCGTCTTTATGGAGAAAGTATTGCAAAAATAGCGAATACATTAGGGGATGGAAAACCAATTATTCAAACACTTAAAGATTTAAGAAGTGGTAGAAGAAGTGAATGGCATAGGTTAAATAAGGGGTTTATTGAGCCTACTTTGAAAGATTGTGTTGCTGGAGATTTAGCTCTTGTTATGCCATATAGAATTATTACGAATATTTTAGAAGGATTAGAAATTCTTGATAAAATAATACCAGGAGTGAATAATGATGATACATTATTATATGGCCCAGAAATTAAATTTTTCTCTAATGAAATAGAAACGAATAATAAATTTAGACTTGAAAATGATAATATCTATTTTATTGGTGATGGGGCAGGAAAGGCTGGAAATATTGTTACAGCGGCTGCGACAGGATTAATAGCTGCAAGAGATATTTTAGAAAGAGAATAATATGGATTTATATAAATATGAAAATGAACTTTATGCTAAAGGAATAAAGTATATTGGAGGAGTTGATGAAGTAGGTAGAGGCCCATTAAATGGACCTGTTGTAACTGCCTGCGTTGTTCTTCCTAAAGATTTTGTTTTAGAAGGATTAACAGATTCTAAAAAATTAAGTGAAAAAAAAAGAAATGAATTTTATGAATATATAAAAAATCATGCTATTGCTTATGCAATTGGGGAGTGTTCTCCAGAAGAAATTGATGAATTCAATATTTATGAAGCAACTAAAATAGCTATGAAAAGAGCAATATCTAAAGTACAAAAACAAGTTCCTCTGCAGCATGTTTTAATTGATGCTATGCCATTAGAACTTGATATTGAAACAACATCTATTATCAAGGGAGATGCAAAAAGTATTAGTATTGCAGCTGCTAGTGTTATGGCAAAAGTAACTAGGGATGCTATGATGTATGAACTTGATAAAAAATACCCAGAATATGGATATAAAAATCATAAAGGATATCCAACAAAAAAGCATATCGAAGCTATTCATAAATATGGATTAATCGATGGATATAGAAAGACCTATGGACCAGTGAAAGAAATATTAGAAAAAACGTTTTAGAAAAATCTAAAGCGTTTTATATTAGTCTAAATTCGTAAGTACACCAGAAGTCTTCGTCAGTTGTTTTTAATATAAATTTTCTGTTTTTTTCAAGATTAAATTCTGTTTGCTCTAATGGTTTATTTGACTTTAATGTGATTCCATTATTTGTTATTTTAGATACTTCAAAATGAATATCTTCTTTATAACATCCATTATAATCCAATTTCTTATTTTTATCGATTTCGAATTCTGTTTCAGATGGAGCATAACTACCGCTTTTATTCCATTTTACCTCAGTAACTTTTAATGTGTATTTTTGATTACTATTACCAGTACTTTTTCTTTGTACAAATATGATAATAAAAACTATTAGTGAAATTATTAAAAGAATTATTGGAATAATTATTTGCCAATTATTTTTTATTTTCTCTAGTAAATCTTTACTAAA
Organism: uncultured Erysipelotrichaceae bacterium; assembly: GCA_902783405.1. Lineage (GTDB taxonomy): Bacteria > Bacillota_I > Bacilli_A > RF39 > UBA660 > RUG12867. The sequence goes on along the minus strand of CACZQZ010000126.1, from coordinate 11,327 downwards.
ATTCATTTTCCCTTTTTCCATACGTTTCCTCTTTTCTATCTTAAAAATATTATACTAAACAAATTTTATTTTTTCAAGTTAATAAACGTTTATTATTATTTTTGTTAAAAAAATGAATAAAATTTAAGAATTCTTATATTTGTAGGTCTCATTTGAAATGTTAAGAAGTATACCGGCCATAATCATGTAACTTAGTAAACTTGAACCACCATAACTAATAAATGGCAAGGTGATTCCTGTAATTGGAAACAAACCAATGGTCATACCAATATTTTGAAGTTGCTGATAAATAAGCATTCCGAGAATACCACTAATAACATATTTACTAACTTGATTTTTACTTTTTAGTGCAAGATAAATTAATCTAACATCAAAAATTGTAATTAAAAATAATAATAAAGCACTTCCAATAAACCCAAAATTATTAGCAAATACTGCAAAAATGAAATCGGTTTGAGGTTCTGGAAAATAAATTGGTGTTTTTAAAAAACCACTACCTAGCATTCCTCCAGCTCCAATGGCACTCATACCATTTTCCAGTTGATATCCACTTTGATTGGACCAATCAAGTAATCTATCAACTCGTAAGAAAAAATCTGTACCAAATATTTTAATAAAAAGATTACTATCTTTAAAATAAACAAATAAGACACTAGCGATTGCTATTCCAATAATAGAGATTCCTAAACTAAACCAGCGAATACGGATACCAGAAGTATAAAGCATAATAATTGTAATTAGTAAATAAATTAAAACAACTCCAGTATCTGGTTCTAAAAAGGTTAAGATACTTGGAATGGCTACAACAACCATAACTTTTAAAAGAAAGAGAAATTCATTTTTTGTACTAGGATTTGGATATTGTTCATTAAAACTCTGAATCATAGAACCTAATGTTATAATTAGAATAATTTTCATAAATTCACTTGGCTGAATTGATCCAATTCCAGGAATAACAAACCAACATTTAGCATTATTAATAGGGTCTCCAAAAATTAAAAGTAATACTAAGGATATAACTCCTACAATATAAAGTATCCAAGCATTTTTATAAATTGAATCATTTCCAATAATCATGATTATGATAGCTAAGATTAAGCCGACAGAATACCATGTTGCTTGCTTTATATAAAGCGTTTGCATATCTTCCATCAATAAAGTTTGTGAACTATAGATGGTCGCAATACTGATTCCTGCAAAAACTAAAATTAAAAAGACAAGTAAAAAATCAATTTTATATTTAAAAGGATTTTTCATAAAATTCACCTTCTTTATATTACCTCAAAAACTTTTTGAATACAAGATAAAAATCATTAAGCGTTGTGAAAATATTATTTTTATTGTATAATGATAATGGAGGAGATTGAATGGAAAATATAGTTCAGTATATTATTATTGTTGCTATTTTATTAATTATTGCTTTTGCAATTATTAAGGCTAAGAAAAAGGATTTTCATTTAGAGGCAAGTAAACTTGTTGAATATTTGGGTGGAAAAGACAATTTGATTGATTATGAAATTAAAGAATCAAGATTTATTGTGAATGTAAAAGATCCTTCAAAAGTCGATAAAGAAGCTATTCAAAAAATGGGAGCAAAAGGAATTGTAGAAATTGAAAATCAACTTAAAATTATTATCGGAGATCATGCGAAGGCACTTATAAAACAAATCAATGACTTAAAGTGATAAAATAAATCACTTTTTTTCTTTTTTCGACAAAATATGACATTCTCTTTTTTTATACTGTTTATAGGTGATTGAAATGAATGTGTTTGAAGGCTTTTTGATGAATCTGATGATTATCATATTTCCTATCTATTTGTATTTTTTTTATATTGCTTATAATAGAAATGTAGAAAAAAAAGAGAATGACTTATTTTTTACCTTTTCTTTAATTTCATCTTATTATTTTATATCAAAATATTTATCTTTTTTTCCTATGGTTTATACATATTCATTAGATATTATTCTCTTTTTAGCTTATTTAAATAAAAGAAAAGATTGTATTCTTCTAATTTCTATTTTAAATGTGTATATATATTATAGTAGTTATCATTTTCCGTTTTTACTTTTATTAATAGAATATACTATTTATTATGTAATATACTCATTAAGCAGAAAGAATAGTTATACTTTTTCATTTATATTTATTTTTATTAAAACATGTTTTCTTTTTTTATTTCATAGTACAAATATTACCACATATTTATTATTTTATATTATGATTTATTTTGTTTATTTAACTTTTTTAAGCGGCGAAGACGTTATGAAATACTATCATACGATGAAAGAATTAGAAAAAGAAAAAACACTTTATAAATCTTTATTTAAAATAACTCATGAAATTAAAAATCCTATTGCGGTATGCAAAGGATATTTAGATATGTATGATGAAAGAAATCAAAAAACATATTCTTATATTCCAATTGTTAAAAATGAAATAGAAAGGACACTAATATTATTAGAAGACTTTTTATCAATTCATCATTTGAAAATAGATAAAGATATGATGGATGTTACTTTATTATTAGAAGATGTTACAGATCATTTTAAAATGATTTGTTTAGATAAAAAGATTAAATTTATTACGGATTTTGATGATGAAGAAATTTATATTAATGCGGATTATCATAGATTACTTCAAGTTTGTATCAATATGATTAAAAATAGTATGGAAGCTTTAAATCATAAGAAAAATGGATTTATAAAACTTTCATTAAGAAAAATCTCTGATTATATATATATTATCATTGAAGATAATGGTGAAGGTATGGATCAAGAGACACTTGACAAAGTGAAAGAACCTTTCTTTTCGACAAAAGAAAAAGGAAGTGGTATTGGTGTTTGTTTATCCAATCAAATTATAGAAGCTCATGGTGGCAAACTTTTCTATGAGTCTTCTAAAAATGAAGGAACGAAGGTTACCATAAAATTAAAAGAAGCTTAAGCAGCTTCTTGATATATATCTTGATTAAAAGTATGATGGCTTTTATCTAGTGATAAAAGTTTTTTAGTATCTATTAAATAAAAATCATATAACAGCATTTTTTCACCAGTATTGACAACTGGATTATCCCAAGTTAAATCTAAATGCTTCCATGTGCCATCGATATTTACCAAATTCCAAATATGCGTTGGACTACTTATTTTGTATGAAGTAATACCAAATCGATTTAAAAATAATTCCATTGCATCACTATAGCCACTACAAATCGCGTGACCTTCAATAAGTGCTCCATAAGCACTTTCAGAGTGATAAGGAGATGTGTTTTCTTTTGTTTCAGTTACAGCATCTGCTCTTTCTCTGTCATAAGTACTATGATTTATGATATAATCATGAATGGTTTTAATTTTGTCTTGAACACTCATATTATCTTTGATTTGTGAAGCAATAATTTCATCTACTTTTTTGTTTAACTCTTTAATCATTTCATCGGAATATTGTTTTTCGATTGTTACATGAACTTTACCAAAAGAGTTGATAGCAAAAGATAATGATTGATAACTATTGTAAGGATGAACTAAATTATTGATAATAGATAATGTCTCTTGTTCATTTATTAAACTATTACTGTCCTTTATGCATGTTGGATAGGAATCAAGGCAATAATAAGTGAAATCAGTACTATCTGAATTAAATGCAGTATAAAAAATATTTAATAAATCTTGTTTATTTTGTGGAAAAAAATTATCTGTTTCTTTAACATAAGAAATATTTAAATTCTTTTTATATTCGTTTTCTTTTAAAATTTCGTTATCTTTTTTATAAATATAGTTTACAACAATATATTTTGTAATATCTTCTCTATAATTTATTCCAACAAATAAAAGTCCGAATAAAAAGAGTATAATGATTACACTAAATGCTTTTTTCATATCATCACCATTATTATTATAACAGAAAAAGAAAAAAAAAGAAGTAAATTACTTCATTTCATTTACTTTTTTTGTTAATCTTGATTTATTACGTGCTACATAGTTTTTATGTACAATTCCTTTAGATCCAGCCTTATCGATTCTTTTTATAGCAGTATTTAAAGCGTCTATAGCTTTTTCTTTATTATTTTCAGCTACCATTTTTTCAACATTTTTCATAGCTGTACGCATACTAGAACGATAGGTGTTGTTTAGCTTCTTTTCTTTTGCGATTGTTTTAATTTTTTTCTTTGCATTCTTCATATTTGCCATAATTTTTCACCTCCAAGGCATTCGACAAAACTATTTTAGCAAATTTATTTTAAAAATGCAATAAAAATCGTCTTTGTTTAATTAATTTATTGTACGCATTGAATTAAGAATAAAATTGAAAAATTTTTGTTCCATTAATATAAAATATATGTTATTATTAAAATAGGTGATGATATGAAAATAAATAAAAGTAACGTTAATTTTATAATTTTAGCATTAATATGTATATTACTTGGAGTTGTAGGATTTTGTGCTTACAAATTTGGAGAAGTTGGAAGAAAAACAATTCATGATAAAAATATATCAAAAAGAGGTACTAGTACAGAGGTAGAATCTAAGACGAATATGCCTTGGGTTTTTGTGGATACATTACAAGATGTAGAAAAAAATTTGGGATTTACTATAGAAGTTCCGACACAAATTAATAATTTATCTATATCTCATATTGGTGTTATAGCAGATTTAAAAATTGTTGAAGTTAGTTATATTGATGAAAAAACTAAATCAGATGAGGATAAAAAAATTTATATTAGAAAAATGACATTTTCTGCGCCAAGCGATGATTATAGTCTTATTGGTATGTATGATACTGTGACAAATACTAAAAAAGTAGATAATATTATATTATCTATGAATGGGGATGTTGTCTATTTAGCAGAATGGGAAGAAAATAATTATCGTTATTCTGTTTATATGCCACATGGTATGGTAGAAGAAGATTTCTTAAAAGTAGTTAAAGAAGTTAAATAAATCATCAATAATTAATAAATATCTGTTTATCAGGTATTTTTTTGTATACTAATAATAAATTTTCTCAAACTAAATACAGGTGATACTTATGAAACATGAAATAGATTTAAAGGATTATTCTATTAGAACCGATTTAATTACTGAAATAATTGAAGATAAAGAAGAGAATGGAATCAATAAAAAAGTTGTTATGGAAGGAGATATAAGAGTTACAGAAGTATATTTAAACAAAGAAGGAGCAAACTCTTTAAATAAAAAAGAAGGAAACTATATTACTATAGAATTTGAAGATGTAACCGATAAAGATAATTATAAAAAAGTGGAAAAAGTTTTTGTAAAATATTTAAAAAAATTACTTAAAAAAAATAATTTTAAAGGAAATGATTCTGTTTTAATTATAGGACTAGGCAATGAAAAAAGTACACCAGATGCTTTAGGACCACTCACTTTAAATCATGTGTTAGTAACAAGACATTTATTTTTAATTAATAAGCAAGGAGAAGATTATAGATGTACTTCTATTTTTAAACCTGGCGTAACAGGAAATAATGGAATTGAAACAAGTGACATGATTTTAAAAATAACAGAAGCTGTAAAACCAAATATGATTATTGTAATTGATGCTTTAGCTTCTTCTTCCATAGAAAGAGTGTGCACGACCATTCAAATGACCGATACTGGTATTCATCCAGGTAGTGGTGTAGGAAATGACCGAAAAGAAATTAGTAAGGAATCCTTTGGTATTCCTGTTATTGCAATCGGTGTTCCAACCGTTGTAGATGCCGCAACAATAACCCATAATACGATAGGGTATATGTATAAATACTTTAGTTATGCTAAGAAAGAGTCGACAAAATCTAGTTCTAAATTAAAAGTAGGTAATGTAAATTATTTGAAAAAAAATATCAAAATTAATGATGAAGATAAAAAATCTCTATTTGGAATTTTAGGTAATTTAGAAGAAGATGAAGTTAAAAAATTTCTATATGAAGTTTTAAATCCAATTGGTTATAATTTTATGGTAACACCAAAAGAAATAGATTTTGTTTTAAATAAGTTATCTACCATATTAGGAGAAGGAATGAACAAAGTTTTTCATAAGAATTATAAAAACATTTTATGAGTAAGGCATATGTATATTCAAAAACTATAGTTTTTCATACTATAAACTAGAGATAAGGAGGATATATATATGTTTGGAAAATGTTGTTCAAATAACAAAAATTGGGGATTTGGCAAACAAAAAAACATGGTTATGGAATGCCAAGTTATTGAACCTACTATTACAAAATGTGTTGAGGAAGAATGCTATCATGAAGTACCACACATCTGTCCAATTCATACACACGTAATTAAACGTGATATTTATAACCATACATATACACCACAATATACTTGTTCACAGGAAAATCAAGTTGTAAATAATGATTGTGGAAGTTGTGCTAAATTCATGAATTAGAGAAATTTTTTTCTCTTTTTTACTTAAAAAAAACATAAAAATGGATGTATAGTGAATAAAAAGATAAAAAATTTAAAAAAAATAAAAAAAATGCCAGAGAAAAAAAGAATTTTCTCTTTTTTTGTTGAACTATATAAGTAGGAGGGAAAAAATGAAAGAATTAAAAAAATTATTTGTGTTAGTGATTTTACTAATCCCAGGATTTGTAAGCGCTAAAGAAGTAAACATTCAAAAAATTGATACTGGCGTGGAAGTAACCAAACATAATCCTACCGGTAGAACAGTGACAACCAATTTGGAATATTTATATTTAGATGGAAAAATTAGTTACTGTGTTGAACCTGGAGTAGCAAGCAGAGATGATGTTTATTACTCTAGTGAAGATTTTTCTTCTTATATGACAGAAGAAAAAAAACAAAAACTTGCTTTAATACACTACTATGGATATGAGATGCATCCTACATTAGAGTATTATATGGCAAGTCAAGCTCTTATTTGGGAAGAAATGGGGGCAGTAGACGTTGTCTATAGACAAAATGGAGAAGTTGTGTCTGTGGATGCACTTAAAAATGAAATTATCAATCAAGTAAATCATCATGATGATCTTCCAACATATGCGAATCAAACTTTTTATCGTTATGTAGGAGAATTCTTTGATTTACCATACTTTGATGATAGGTATGAAAGTAAAACATATCTAGGAGAAAGTTTTTTCTTTTTAACTTTTACAGAAGGAATTTATAAATTTCATTTTGATCAGAAGGCACAAGAAGGAGTAAGTTTACTTTATTCAAATGGGGATGCTCAAAAAATAGCATCTTTAAATCTATCTAATAATCAGAAGAAATCTTTTGATGTTTATGCTGTTTATTATGAAAAGAAGGGAAGAGTTTATCTTCAAAAATTAGGTGAAAAAATTGTGAATCTTCAAAATGGTACATTTATAACTGAAATGAAACCTCTAGAAGGTGCTATTTATGGACTTTACGCTAGAGAAGATATATTTTTAAAAAATGGACTAACAAAATATAAGAAAGATGAACTTGTTCAAACATTAACAACTACAAATGATATTATCGTTTCAAATGATCTATATTATGGAAATTATTACATAAAAGAATTACAAACAGATGATGATTATATTTTAGATGAAAATGAGTATGATTTTGTCATAGATGATGATCATGAGGAAGTAAATTTTACTTTTGAAAATAAAAGAAAAACTTCTAAAATTATCATTCAAAAAGAAGGAGAAGTTTTAGATAAAATTGAAAAAGGTAAAGGAGTATATTCTTATAAACCATTAGATAATATTACATTTTCTCTTTACACAGAAGATGATATCTATGAAAATGGCATTTTAGTGATTAAAAAAGATACATTAGTAGACCAAAAGAAAACAGAAAATGGAAAAGTTGTATTTGATAATTTAATCCTTGGAAACTATTATATCAAAGAAGAAGATTCACCGTTTTATAAATCTATAGATATAAAACATGTTTCTTTAACTCTTGATGAAGAAGTAATCAATCTTTTAAATCAAAAGAAAAAAGGGAATTTAATTATTCTAAAAACCGATGAAGAAGGGAAAAAACTAAAGGGTGTTACTTTTCAAATTTATAAGGATGATACTTTGTTATTAGAAGCTGTAACTAATAAAAATGGAGAAATTATTCTTGATGATTTAGAACTTGGTACATATGTTATTAAAGAAGTAAAAACAATAGATGGTTATCAAATAGATGATAAAAATTATGAAGTATCCATTAAAGAAAATGAAACAGCTACCATAAATATCTTAAATCGAAAATATTTAATGCCAATTACGAGTGATATAGATGCTAAAAAATATTCTGTAGGATTTTCTATTTGGTTGATAGGACTTTTGAGTTATGTTCTTGAAAAAGTTTTGTAAAATTATATCTATTTTAATGATTATGATAGGTATTATGATTTTTTTTAATGCAGATAAAGATAAAGTAATGATAAGAAAAAAAATTAACAGAATAAAACAAGATGTTCAAATAAATGCTTATACGAAAATTCCATATTTAATGTTTGAAAAAAATAAAATCGTATTAATTGAAAAAAACACTTCTAAGGATATTTTAGATCAAAACTACGCTGGCATTTGGAATCAAAATAAAAATTTAGAAGAAATCAATAATATTGTTTTAGCAGGACATAATATTAAAAGTGTATTTCGAATTTTACATGAATTAGATGAAAATGATGAAATAAAACTTTATCATAAAAATTATATTTGGACATACAAAGTTATTTCTAAAGAAATAATTCGTGATGATAATTTTTCTTATTTTGAAGAAACAAATGAAAAAAGATTAACTTTAATTACATGTACAAAAGATAAAAAGAAAAGACTAATTGTAGTAGCTACTTTAGTCTAAACTTGATTTTAAAGTTTCAAGTATTTCTTGTTTTAAATTGGAATTACTAGAAGTCCATAAAAGTTCAAAGAAAACACCTAATCCAGGAAGAGTAATCTCTTCTTTTTCTTTAATACTTTCTTCAATAGAATCTTTTATTTCTTCGATAGAATTTTGTTTAAAGTTATGAATAATATAATTTCGAATATCCATAGTATCATCCTCTTTCTATATCTAGTATGGATAGAGAAGCGAAAACTATGATAAAAATTTTTAAAAATATAAAATAATAATTATCGTAGGAGTCTATCATCGCTTAAATGCAAATATTTGAATATACTGTATTAGGGTGATGATATGATATCGAGTATTACACCATTAGAACTTGATAAGGTAGATGGAAAAATTATTGATATTCGAAGTGTAGAAAAATATAATGATAATCATATTCCTGGAGCTATTCATATTCCCATGAATAAACTTATATTAAATCCCAAAGAATATTTAAATTTTACAGATACTTTTTATTTTTATTGTCAGATGGGTTCACAAAGCATTCAAGTTTGTATGTTTTTACGTAAACTTGGATATAAAGCAATAAATATAAAAGGTGGTTATGAAGCTTGGATTTTGTCAAGATAAAAGTTCTATTTATCAGAACTTTTTTTCAAACAAATGTTTGTTGATTTGATTGATTTTCACAAAAGAATATATTATACTATATATAGTAGAAAGTAGTGATATGATGGAATATATTATTATAGGATTATTAATACTCATATTGATTATTCATTTGATACCTAAGAAAAATATTAGTGAATCCAATATAACAGAGCGAATAGGAAAATTAGAGACTAGTATGATTAGAGAAATTGGTGATTTTAAATATGATATGAGTAAAGAGTTAGATGATGAATTTATTAAAACAAATAAAAATATAGAAGAAAAACTATATTTAATAAATGAAAAAGTCAATCAAAGAATTGATGAAAATTTTGATAAAACGAATAAGACATTTACATCAATTTTAGAAAGATTATCAAAAATTGATGAAGCACAAAAGAAAATAGATATGTTATCAAATGATATTGTTTCTTTGCAAAGTGTTTTAACAGATAAAAAAACAAGAGGCATTTTTGGTGAAGTAAATCTTCAAAATATTATGGCAAATGTCTTTGGAGAAAATAATAAAAAAATTTATGATGTCCAGCATACTTTATCTAATGGTACGATTGTAGACTGTATTTTGTTTGCTCCAGAACCTTTAGGAAAAATTGGTATTGATTCTAAATTTCCGCTTGAAAATTATAGAATAATGGTAGATAAAAAGGAAAGTCCAGAAAAAAGAGAAATTGCTCTTAGAAGTTTTAGAATGGATATGAAAAAACATATAGATGCGATAAGTGATAAATATATTATAGAAGGGGAAACTTCAAATCAAGCGATTCTTTTTTTACCTGCAGAAGCTATATTTGCGGAACTTTTAGCATATCATTCTGATATTATTGATTATGCTTATAAAAAAAGAGTTTGGATAACATCTCCTACAACTTTAATGAGTACACTTACAACATTAGAAGTTATTATAAAAAATATAGAAAGAGATAAATATGCAAAAGTTATACATAAAGAATTAAATTTACTTTCAGTAGAATTTAAAAGATATAAAGAAAGATGGGATAAATTAGCACATAGTATTGATGCTGTTAGCCGTGATGTAAAAGAAATACATACAACAACAGAGAAAATTACTAAAAAGTTTGATTCAATTAATAATGTGGAGATGACAGACGAATATGAAAAAAATCATTTACTTGAATAGCTTTATTTGGATGTATAACCATTTTAATTTTATCCTAATTTAAAGGAAACTACAGAAAGCTATTTGTCGTTAGTTTTAAGAATGAAATGAAAGAAGTTTGTGTGAAAAATCTTGAATAAAATGACAAGTTATACTATAATAATTTTAAGAGAGGATGAATTTTATGGATGATATTATCATAGAAACGGAAACTTTAATGGAAAATGCCATCGAAACTATGGATAAAAGATTTTTAAATATTAGAGCAGGTAGAGCAAATCCAGCTATTTTAGATAAGGTTATGGTTGTATATTATGGAACGCCAACGCCACTTAAAAGTTTAGCAAATATTTCTGTTCCAGAGGCAAGACAGCTTTGTATTAAACCTTATGATAAATCTTGTTTATCTGCGATTGAGAAAGGAATTTACGAAGCAAATGTTGGTCTTACACCTAATAATAATGGTGAGACAATTATTTTAAATATTCCAGTGCTTACAGAAGATACGAGAAGAACATATGTTAAAGATGCGAAAACAATCGCGGAAGACGCGAAAATAGCCCTTCGTAATATTAGACAAGATGCTAATAATAAAATAAAAAAATTAGAAATATCTGAAGATGAAATAAAAGATGGTAATGATGAAGTACAGGAATTGATTAATAAATATAATAAAATTGTCGATGATAAATTTAAAGTTAAAGAACAAGATTTAATGACTGTATAAAATTGTAACTATAAAT
>CACZQZ010000125.1 GCA_902783405.1 uncultured Erysipelotrichaceae bacterium | reverse complement strand
TAAGGCCGGACTTGAACCGGCACGGGATTTGACTCCCGCAGGATTTTAAGTCCTGTGCGTCTACCAATTTCGCCACTCAGGCACAAATGTCTCATTTACAAGACTGTTATAAGTATATCCCATTTTTTATTATTTGACAAGTGTTTTTTTTACTTTTTATTTAATTTTATTCATTTTATATGGCAAATATACTTATTATACTTGTAAAATTGCATAATACAAAGAAATGCTTATTGAAAAATTAACAAAAAAATAAAACCTAGATAAGATCTAGGTTAATTAACAACTGGTGTCCTGTACAGAATTCGAATCTGTGACCCTTTGATTAAAAGTCAAATGCTCTACCAGCTGAGCTAACAGGACATATAGTGGCTGCCTCGGCTAGACTCGAACTAGCGAAATGCCACAGTCAAAGTGTGGTGCCTTACCACTTGGCTACGAGGCAATAACAAGTGGTGGAAGGAGATGGATTTGAACCATCGAACCCGAAGGAACAGATTTACAGTCTGCCGCGTTTGACCACTTCGCTACCCTTCCAAACATGGTGCCGAAAGTAGGACTTGAACCCACAACCTACTGATTACAAGTCAGTTGCTCTACCAATTGAGCCATTTCGGCAATGGTGGGCGATATAGGACTCGAACCTATGACCCCCTGCTTGTAAGGCAGGTGCTCTAACCAACTGAGCTAATCGCCCAAAATTCCTCTGACGTAATTAAATATAACATTTTGATTTTCATTTGTCAATAGAAAGTTTCTATTTTTTTGAGATTTTTACTTATATTTCTTGATATATGAATTAACTATCAATTTTTGTAACACAATCATACTTTTTTAAACCTTCTTCAATCCATATTGGCAATTTGTACTCTAAAGTTTTAAATCCAAGATTTGTTTCTCTTATTTTTTTCTTCTTTTTATATGTATTAACTTTATAATTAATATCTTTAATACTCAATTTTAACTGTCCTTCTTCTTCATTAACATCTAAAATTTTTACATATATTTCTTCACCTATTTTTACAAACTCATTAATATCACGAACAAAAAGATTAGAAATTTCTGAAATATGAATTAATCCGCTATAATATTCTTCAAAAGATACAAAAATACCATAATTTGTAATACCACTAACAATACCTTTGACAATTTTTCCTTTCTGATATTTTATCATAAGAACACCTCACTGAAGATTATATCATAAAATATAAAACTATCCAATTTTTTCTTTACTTTGAGGGTATAAATGCTATAATATGTTTAGGTGATTTTGATGGAAGAAAAAATTAAAGAAGTATTAAATACCATCCGACCATTTCTAGTAAATGATGGCGGTGATATAGAATTTATAAAATATGAAGACAATATTGTATACATTAAAATGCTTGGCATGTGTGCACAATGTGGCGTTATTGATTTTACAATAAAAGATGTTATTGAAGCATCCCTTCAAGAAGAAATTCCAGAAATTAAAGGTGTTATTAATATAACAGAAGCATAGATATCTATCTATGTTTTTTTGTAATCCATTCAATCATTGGCATTTTAGTATAATGAATCATATACTCATATATTTCTTTTAAAAAGTTTTCGTAAGTCGGAATTTTTTTAATCATTTCATGAATACTTTTCTCATCTTTTTTTCCATCTATAATATTTTCAAACAAATCAAAATAAGGTGTCGGAAATAAAAAACGGGCATAAAAAGATTTATATTCTTCAACATGAATATGATATTTTAAAAAATACTCAACTTCATGAAAAGATAAATATCCATTAAATAATTTAAACTTAAAATATTCAGCAATATCTCTTATATGAAAATCTACAATCAACTCAAACGGATTATAAAATTCTTCATACGTCGTTTTTCTTTCTAATCGCTTATGTGAAATAGAATAATAATGATCATTAATTTCATTACAATAAGCTATAGCATTTTCAGCTAAACCCACAAAATAATCGAAGCTTTCTCTTAAAAAACTATATTTCATTCCAAATTGACTTATCTGATATTCAAAAAAGTCAATTTTATCACTCCATAATTTTTTCCAACTCTTTCGCTTTTTATAACTATCCAACAATACTATTTGATTCATTGTTTTATCAGAAAAGTTAATAATATCTTGCAAAGATAAATATCCATCTTTTACAATCTGCTTCATTAGTACAAAATTTCTTCCTTCAACATTCGTTATCATTTGATTATTATTATTGAAAACTAAATCATGAACAGGTATATTTATTTGGTGCAAATTTTCTATCAATTTAGATACATCTCGGATATCTAATGTGAGATTGCTATATTCTATAAATAAATACTTATATCCTTGATATGTAAACCAATACTTATGACCTTTCTGATAGATTTTGGCAGGATTGATGCTATAATAAAACATAATGACATTTTTCATATTCCCACCTCTAAAAAATTATACGCCTATTTATGAATTTTATGTTTTATACGCTAAGGTAAATATTTTATTATTGAAATTCATATACATTATTGTTATAATTGTTCTATAAGGAGGTAAAGATATGTCTAAATTTTGTGCTAATTGTGGTAAAGAGTTAGAAGAAAATACTTCATTTTGTCCTAATTGTGGAACTCCTACAAATCCCGAAGACGTAACTGAATCTACATTTGTAGGTAATGGAAATAGTTCATATAATAATGCTTCATTTAACCAAACAGCAAATATGTCTGAACAAAAATCAAAAATAGCAGCAGGACTTCTTGGTTTATTTTTTGGTAGTTGGGGTGTTCATAATTTCTATTTAGGATATACTAATAAAGCTATTCTTCAAATTGTTCTTACTATTTTTACTTGTGGGATTGCAGGTATTTGGGGTTTTATTGAGGGAATTTTAATCTTAGCAGGTAGTATTAATGTTGATGCAAATGGTGTTCCATTAAAGGATTAATGAAAAATAATAAAAGTTTTCTTTTTCTATTAAGTATTATAGTTATATTCTGTATACTATTCATATTTCATATTCCTATTGAATGTGTATTTTTAAAGTATTTACACATCAAATGTCCAGGATGCGGTTTAACAAGATCATTTGATGCTATCATGCATTTTAATTTGATATCAGCTTTTCATTATAATATTTTAGGTATACCAATATTTATCTTCATGATTTATAGTATTATAAGATTAGTAATCGATAGTATTAAAAATGAATATAATTATTTAAATTCTTTAGAATGTTTTTGTTCAAGACATTATAAATTAATTTTATTTGTTATCATAATTAATGGAATATATAATAACATAAAATAACGATTCACTTTGAATCGTTATTTAATATGTACAAATAACATGAAGCTAAGAAATCTTTAGGATGTAAAACAGCCATAATGCTAAGTTTTTCTTTACTACTTGATGTTTTTTCTGTCAGCAACTCAAGCATTTTTATGATTCTATCTTTACTATAAATGAGTCTTTTTATTTTTTCTTTTGGACCATCATTTTGAACACTCGACATCTCTTTATTTGCTTTTTTTAATAATTTTACAGAATAAGAAATGACGGAATATATTTTACTTTCATCTAATTCAAAACAAAGTCCAGCATATTCCATAATATCATAAAATAATTCTTGTTTCTTTTCATCATTTTTCTGAAACAAAATATTAAATATTTCTATATCTAAAAATTTTCTTAGAATTGGTTTAGTTTGATTTTCCAAATAAACAGTATCTTTAATCGTTTGAATAAAGATGTCTTTTTTTCTTTCATAATATCGTTGAAGTTGCTTTCTTTTAAAAGTAAATCTATTTCCATCTAATCGATGAAATATTTTCATCGTATCATTATAACCAAAACAAATATTTTTTTTAGATTCTTCGGCATTAAAAGAAAGAAATGAATTTAATTTATTCCTAGGACTAATCCAAATCAAATGTTCTTTAACGTCTTTTGGATTTCTTTTAATTCCTGGTGCTTCTAAGTCCACAACAATAATTTCATCTACTTTAAAATCCTCTGCTAATTTAAATGGAACATTATCATAATAGCCACCATCAATAAAATTTTGATTTTCTATTTCTTTTTTCGAAAATACAGGAAAACATGAAGCTGAAGCTAGTAAATAATCACATAGTTCTCCATATTTAATTTCATTTTTCTTTAAGCTGACTGGTTCCATTTTCGTTAAGTTATACGTCACTAAACCATAATCTATTTTTGATTTTCTGAATTTTTTTTCATCTACAGTATTTTGAATTAACTCTTCTAATTTAGTTGGTTTCAATCCTTTATTTTTAATGACACCTTTTACATAAAAACTTATAACGTCTTTTTTTGTCTTTATTTCACCGGTTTCATCAAAAACAGTTTGATAATCCATATTTCCCCATGTATAAATAGCTTTTCTAAAGTCTTTTTGAACCATATACGCACCATTTAATGCTCCTACTGAAGTACCTGTTACAACATGATATTTCTTATGAAGTCTTTTAAGTGCCTTCCAAACACCAATTTGATAAGCACCTTTTCCACCTCCACCAGATAATACAATTGCCCTTCTCATATACCACTTCCTACTTAATATAAATATCATAATCTATATTTTTATTAAATGTTAATTCATTCATTGAAGCTAATGTACGAACTCCAGTTTTATCGGAATACATTTTTATGGTGTTTCCATCTATAAAGAATATAATATCTTTATAAAAACAAACATTTCTAACTTCGTTCGCACTAAAAAGATAAGTTTTTCCTTCTCCAGTCAAAGATGTTCTTGTTACTTCTATTTTATTATTTACACTTGATAAGTTATATTTATATCCGCTAATTTCCTCTTTGGATACCAATTCTGTTCCATTTTTTGTTTGATTTTGAACAAATAAAAGTTTAGAAGAACCAATTTCATCAATATCTATTATTTCAAAAATTGTACCATTATAGTACTTAATTTCTCCATCTTCACTAGTCATTTCTATTTTTCTATTCTTAGGTGTAATTTTATATTGTCTTTCATTTTTAGAATCGAAAACATACATGGAATCACCTACAATTCCTTGAACATAAGAGTCAAAAGAAAGACTTCCATTATAATTGATTTCAATTTCATTATTATTATTTAAATTTACTGCTAAAAAAGATGAGAATTCATGTTCTAAGTTATAATTTGCTGTCACAAAATATTTTCCTACTAGCGCATGAATACTATTATTATATACATCATTTGTAAATAACTTTATTTCTTTAGACTTTGTTTTTGACAAATTATATAATCCTTTGTAGTTTGTTAAAGCAATATGAAGATTATCTTTAAAATTATTGTTATAAATAGTCACAAGACCAATATCTTCACGAGAAGACACATTATCTTCAAAATTTTTAGATTCATAATTTGGTAATGTTTGAACAAACTTATCCAAATTAGCGTCTGTTCCTTTAATATCATGATAATGAATCATTTGATTATTTTGGATACATAAAACGTCCATAGGATAATCTTCATTTCTAAAAATAGGATACATGCATTCTTTTTTTTCATCTTGATAATATTTTATATCTTTAATTATTTTTTGACCTCTTTTTAAACTATCATATATTCTAAATTTAAATTGATCATTAATATTGAAGGAATAAAAATCATCATTATTTTTTCGATTGGTGACAAGAGTTTCTTTAATTTCATAATTTCTATCTTTTGAGGCAATCGTGTAAGTTACATCATGTCCTTTCCCAAACCGAAATAATACATACTCTACAGCAAAATAAACTAAATATAAACTAATTAAAACACCTAATAATTTTTTCATAAAATCACCTATAAATCACATCATTTAAATAAAGTCCACAAGATGGAGCAGTCTTACCGGCTTCTTTTCTATCCTCTGAATTTAAAATAGCAATGATGTCTTCACTTCTTCTTTTTCCTTCACCAATTTCAATTAAAGTACCAACCAAATTACGCACCATGTATCTCATAAATCCAGTCCCTAAAAAAACAAGACAAATTTGATTGAAATTTTTATGATCCCTTAATAAATCAGTTTGAATAATGGTTCTCTCATAAGATTCTTTCATATCTGATGCTTTCGTAAATGCCTTAAAATTATGTGTTCCTTCAATATATTTAAGCGCTCTTTCTATTTCAACAACATCTAATTTTTTTCCAAGCTGAAGCACGTAATCTTTTTCTATTGGATTATATTCTCCCATATTAATTTTATAAACATATTCTTTATATGCCACATTAAATCTTGCATGAAAATCCATACCTACTTCTTCAACTTTCTTAACATATATATCCTTTGGAATCATTTTATTTAAAGAATACTTTAATCTTTCTACATCCATACTTTCTTCTAAATCAAAATGAGCTTTCTGATTATTAGCATGCACTCCAGCATCTGTTCGGCCAGAAGCTGAAATGTGTACTTCTGTATTATGATTAATCCGTGTTAAAGCTTTTTCAATTTCTTCTTGAATTGTTTTTTCGTTTGGTTGTTTCTGATATCCATTATATTTAGAGCCATCATATGCGAAAGTAATCAAATATCTCATAAAATACCACCCATCATCATTAATACTATTATACCATGAAATAGTAAAAATATAATATCCAATAATCTTAATTCATATAAATTACCTTGTTTTATTTTTTGTAAGTAAATTTCTTTTTCACGTCTCATTATTAAATTATTTATTTTTTCATTTTCTATTTTATTTTTTAAAAATTTATAAAATAAAATTGGATTTAAAAATCTTTTATGTGTTCTTTTTTTAAAGGTTTCTATAATTATATCTGTATAATTGGAAACCTTAGATAAAATACATAGTTTATTAGTTACAGAAATCTTTTGTTTTTCATTTAAAAATGGGATTTTATAACAAATATAAAATAAAGACAAATCACTTTGATTGTAAATAAAAAATAAGAAATAAAAAATAATATTAGTGATTTTAATCATGATATTAGGATAGAATAAAAAGAAAACAAAGAAACAAAGAAGAGGAAATAATAAATAAAAGTAAGTATGAAAAGAAATATTTGTTTTTAATAGAAAAATTAATACAATAATTGTCAACATCATCGTAAAGATAAGATCTGCAGAAAAAATATTAGAAAGAATAAAAAGAATAAACGAACATAAAAATAAAATTGGATGGCAAATATTATTACGTAACATTTCGGTAAATATCCTTTATTAAATCATTTGTTTCTAAACGATAGCCAATAGAAATATTTTTTTTATTCTTTACTTTATTTGAAAACTCTAATGTTGGAGGAATAGATATTTTTTCTTTTTCAAACAAATTCATATTTTTCATTGCTTCATTTTTTACATCAAAATAAAGTATTTTGTTATGATACAAACAAATATCATCACATACTTCTAATGCGAATGATAAATCTTTTGTAGTAATTATAATTGTTTTATTGCTTTTTAATTTTTTTAATAGTTTTATTAGGTTTTGCTTTTCTTTTTGATCTAAAAATATGGTAGGTTCATCTAATAAAATAATATCTTTATTTTGAAGTAAAATACATGCTAATTCTAGTTTCGATTTTTCTGACAAAGTTAGTGTATTTATTTTTCTATCTAAATCTTTTTCTTTGAGTCCTACTGATAGTATTATATCTATTATATTGTTTTGGTTAAATTTTTGTAAATTAGAAAAATTTAATTCTTCTTTTACAGTTTTCATTAAAAAGAAATCATTTACATTTTGTGTGTAAAATGAAGTTTTCTCTAAATAGTTTTTCCATATATATGACAGTAGTTTTGTCTTTCCAGAATTAGAAGATCCTACAATCACATGGATTTTTTTACTTTTAAAAAATATTTTATCTAATTTTATTTCCATAAAATTTCCACCATTTCATCTATGTTTGTTACTTCATCATCTAATAGATTATAATAACTTAGTTTCTTTGATAAATCAATAGAAAAAGGTAGAGAAAAGCCAAATTTTCTTATATTTTTTTCATGTTTCGATATTTGATGAATACTTGTTGTCAACTTATTTTGACCGTTTGAAATAAAATTGATTTCATCTGCTAACAGTGCATCTTCTATATCACTAGAAAAATAAAGGACTGTTATATTTTTAAGAGATTTTAAATATGAAATTACTTTTAATTTTTCCTGTTTATTTAAAAAAGGAAAAGGTTCATCCATCATAATAAGAGGTGGATTTGATATAATTTTAGATAGAATATAAATAAGATTTTGTTCATTTTTTTTAAGTTCACATATTTGTTTATAAAAAAGATTCTTAATTTGAAAATAATCACCAAATTCTTTTAATTTATCTTTAAAGTTTTCAAAAGAAGAATCATAGTTACACCATAAAGATTCTATTACCGTATTTTGCTTTAATATTATATTATTATCAATTAATGTCAAGATTTTGGAAAAATAATCATTATCTTTCGATAATATTTCTTTTTCTATACAAATATAGCCATCATAAGATTTATCACCATTTAGTATTTTACAAAGTGTTGACTTGCCAGTGCCATTTAATCCTAAAACTAATGTAAACTTATTTCTTTTTACATTTAAATTAAAATTTGAAAATATGATATTATCATTATAAGAGAAATTAAGATTTTTAATTATGATTGAATTCATACTACCCACCTTGTTTTTATTATAAGGCAAAAGAAAAAAAGGCGCAATAGATGGCCTTTATTTTGTTTATTTTAGTTTCTTTGTATGATTTAATATATTATTATTTTCAAATAGTTTCTTTTTGTCTTCTATTTCTAATCTACTAGTTTTATCATACTTTTTATTTTAAAAACATCTCTTCCTTTCTTAATTTGTATGTAGTAAGTTTTAATTTTTATTATTTATTTTCTTTTTTCATTTATCCCTTCCTTTCATAATTACATTATAGTTTTAAATTATGAAAAGATTTTGTTATAAATATGGTAAATTATGGTTTTTGTTTTGCTTCTTGAATTTTAAAACACATTTTCATAAGCATTTTTGTTGGTAAAAATCTTTCAAAATAATAAGCCATTCTCATTTGAAATCCAGGAATAATAAGCATTTTTCTTTGAAACATTTTCTTGATAGCGTAATTTGCGACTTCTTCTTTAGATAGTGGTTTTACTGAAAAAGAAACACCCGCTACATTATTAAAATTAGTATCCACAGGTCCAGGACATAAACATCCTATATAGACATTACTCTTATCACGTTTATTTTCTGCATATAAAGCTTCTGTAAGTCTTAGCACATATGCTTTAGATGCATAATAACTACTCATAAGAGGTCCTGGTAAAAATGCTGCGGATGAAGCTACATTTAAAATATAACCTCTATCTTTGCCTTTAAAATCTTTATAAAACTTTTTTGTTAAAATATGTACTGCTTTGATGTTAGTGTCAATCATATCTAACTCTTTATCGATGTTTGTCTCTTCAAATTTACCAAAGATACCAAAACCAGCATTATTGATTACAATATCAATATCTTCTTTTTTTACTTTATTATAAAGTCTCATACAATTAAAAGTAGAAGATAAATCTAAATTTATTACTTCAACTTTCGTATTTAAACTTTCTTTTACTTCATTTAGTTTCTTTTTATTACGAGCTACTAATATTAAATCGTAACCCATTTCACTTAAAGATTTTGCAAATGCAAGTCCAATTCCAGAACTTGCTCCTGTTATTAATGCTTTCATATTCTGTCACCTTAGTTTCATTATATGTTAAAGATT
>CACZQZ010000124.1 GCA_902783405.1 uncultured Erysipelotrichaceae bacterium | reverse complement strand
GTTTTATTAATTTTTTTAAAAAAGAAGACAACAGATGCTCCAAGCATTGTAACAAACCAAGTAAATAATGTAGCTATGAGTGCCCCTAAAATTGGATTTATTCCCGAAAAAAAAGAAGTCATAGAATCTCCCTTCTATTTGCCTAAACAAAATTGACTAAATAGTTGATCGATTAACTCCTCTGTATATGTTTCTCCAATAATTTCTCCTAAATTATTCCAAGCTTCTTTAATATCAATTTCTATCATATCAATAGAAAATCCATTTTGAATTCCATCTATAGCTTTATCAATATTTTCCATAGATTTTTTAAGTAATGCAATACTTCTAGCATTACTAAGATATGTAAAATCACTTGTTTCTAATAATTCCAAATGAAACATTTCTTTAATTTTTTCTTTTAATTCATCTAATCCTTTATTCTCTAACAAACTCAAATGAACTATTTTTTCTTTATCAAAAATACTTTCATCTATTTTTTTCTTTAAATCTATTTTATTGATAACAACAATATAATTTTTACCTTGAAGTGATTTCAATATTTCTTTTTCTTCTTCATTTACTTCTTCATTATTATTTAAAACAAATAAAATCAAATTAGATTTTTCTATCATAGATAAACTTCTTTGAACACCTATATGTTCTACCTTATCTTCCGTTTTTCTAATTCCGGCAGTATCCGTCATATCAAGAATAATTCCATCTAAATTAATTGTTCCTTCCACTATATCTCTAGTAGTACCTGGAATATCTGTTACAATAGCTTTTTCTTCTTCTAGTAAGCTATTTAATAAACTACTTTTCCCTGCATTAGGTCTACCTACAATAGATGTTTTTATTCCTTCCTTAACAATTTTACCATGTTCACTTTTCTTTAAAATATCTTTCATTCTATTTTTTATTTTTTCTAAATTAGGTAATATTTCATCGTTGGTGATTTCTTTAATATCATAATATTCTGGATAATCAATATTAACTTCAATATTGGTTAAAATACTAACAATATCCTCTCTTAAATTGTGAATCAGTTTTGATACAGAACCACTTACTTCATTAATAGCTAAACTTCTTTCTTTTTCAGTTTTAGCTTCAATCAAGTCCATAACTCCTTCTGCTTTTAATAAATCTATTCTTCCATTTAAGAAAGCTCTTTTTGTAAACTCCCCAGGTTCTGCTAAGCGAATGCCACATCTTAGTAATAATTCTAAAACTTTATTCGTAGTAGCAATGCCACCATGACAATTTATTTCTACAACGTCTTCTGTTGTAAAACTTCTAGGGCCTTTCATCACCGTTACCAATACCTCATCAACTATCTTGTCATTATCTATTATATGACCATACCATATCGTATGTGTAGGCACACTTGCTAAATCTTTTCCTTTAAATATTTTATTTACAACTGGAATACTTTCATCTCCACTTACTCTAATAATAGAAATGGCATTGGTTCCTAGCGCAGTTGCTACTGCACAAATTGTATCTTCCATACATCTCACTTCCTTTTTTTAGTTTTATTTATTCCAACATATTTTGGTAAATCTTTAACATCTTTAAATACACTTAAAGATACATATTTATCCGCAAATGTAACTAACCAACTTTCTAAATAAATAGGTGGAATTGGTGTCAAAGGAAACATATGCTTTGTAATAATATCTTTTACTTTAGGGTTTACTACTTCCGGAAAATATTTTTTTGTATTTTCAAATGCTATTTTTGGATGAGCAAACCCATGCATATCTCTTATTCTTTTAGCTTTTACAGGATTATCCATCCATGGAGTTGTATAAAAATCATGAAGTAGTGCTCCTATAGCTGTAGCCTCAGCATCTAAGTGTAACCACTTAGCCCATATATAAGCATAATAAGCTACTTTCAAACTATGATCATAAACTGTTTCTTCCCCATGATGTTTGAAAGTTTTTCTTCTTTGGAATTCTTCACTAGTTAAAATATGATGAATGATTTCTGAAAACTCTTGTTTTCGTTTTTGTTTACTCATAGTTTTTCCTTCTTCCTTAATCATTATATAGAAAAAGAAAAAGAAAAACAAGGGAAACCTTGTTTTATGACAATAATTTTAATTATTAACTCTTTGAGCTACCATAGGTGTATTCATATCAATTGCTTCAAATGTATAACCATTATTTTTTCCATATGTAATAATATCATTAATAGCATTAGCTGTATACCATTTTACATCATGCATAAGAACCATATTACATCTACTTTTTGATAGATGGTTTACAACATTATTGTATACACAAGAAGCTGTTGGATTTTTAGATGCACAAGCACCTGCATCTTCAGAATCTACATTCCAATCATGATAGCGATATCCTCTAGCAATCACTTCAGATGTAAGAACGGACATAATTCCTTTGCTATATCTTCTGCTAATTGTATTACTACTTCCACCAGGAAAACGAATAATTTTAGAATCTTTCCCTGTAACTCTTTTTACTCTTGAAGAAACAGAATTTAAATCATTGAAATAAGCATCTACACTAGCATACAATCTAGCATAATCATGAGTTGCTGTATGAAGTGCAACCGTATGCCCTTCTTGAGATTCTCTAAGAATTAAAGAATCTGGCCCGAAATTAGTTACAAAGAAAGTTGCTTTAACTCCTTGATTTTTAAGTACATCTAATATTTTTGATGTCGTTCCGTTTTGTGGACCATCATCAAAAGTCAAATAAATTGCACCTGCTTTATTACAACCACTACCCGTTGAAACATAGCTTCTATTTTGAACAGTTACTGTTCTTTTTGCTTCTGCTTTATTACCAGATTCATCTTCTACAGTATAAGTTAATGTATATGTGCCAGCTGAATTTATATTCACATTTCCTTCTACTTTAACTTTTTCAGTTAAATCTCCATCACAATTATCATTTGCTTTATATCCGGGTTCTGTATATGTATTTCCAGTAATTATATACATAGGACTAGAACCAGAAAGTTCAATTGTTGGATTTTCTTTATCAGAATAAGTTATTTTTCTCACTTTTTTATCTTTATTTTTTGATGAATCTTTTACTTCATAAGTCCATTTTTCTTTTTCTTTTTTTACAGTAACTTTATCAGTTAATTTTCCATCATGATTATCTTTTGCCTCATATCCTTCTTCTATATATTCTTTTTTAGGACAAACATTTGCTTCTTCACTACCTTTTAAAGTAATTACTGGCTTTTCTTCATCTACTACTTTTACTGTTCTCGTCACTTTTTCTGTAAAAATAAAATTTTTAATAGTATATTCTAATTCATAGGTACCTAATTTTTTAGTATTTACTTTTCCTTTTATTTTAACTTTTTTAGAAACATCTTTCGTTACTATTTTTGCTACATAACCAGGATCTTTATATTTTTCTTTATAATTAATCTTAATTTCTTCTTTTCCTTTTAATTTAATCGTAGGTGTCATAAGTACACAGAAAACAGCAAATATAATTAAAAATATATATAAAATGATAATAATAATTCTTTTTTTATTTGAAGACTTTGGTGTAAAATCTTTTTCTAACAACTCTTCTGTATCATAATTTACTTTTTCATCTTCTACCATAAAGCTCACCTACTATCTAATATTATACCACAAAAAAATATAGTTTTCACTATATTTATTTAACGAATGGTAATAAAGCCATATGACGTGCTTTTTTAATTTCTCCAGCTATAATTCTTTGGTGTTTAGCACAGTTTCCAGTAGCTCTTCTAGATAAGATTCTACCTCTATCCATGCTTACATATTTCTTTAATATATCTACATCTTTATAATCAAATTCTTTTCCAGCACACATTTGGCAAACTTTTTTCTTTCTTCTATGAAATTCTGCCATAGTTATCTCCTTTCTTATTCTAGAAAGTCATCATCGATAGAAACACTATCTCCAAAATCGGCAAATGGATCATCTTCTACATTTACACTTGGAGCTTCTGTTTGATAATCATATGGACTTGGTCCAGAAGTTTCATTTCTAGATTGTACTTGATTTTTACTTTCTAAAAATTGTACGTTATCTGCCACAACATCCGTAGTATATCGTTTATTTCCATCTTTATCATCATAACTTCCTGTTTGAATTCTTCCGTCTATAGCAACTAATCTTCCTTTATCTAAGAAATTACAAACATTTTCTGCTTGTTTTCTCCAAACGATAATATTAATAAAGTCTGTTTCTCTTTGTCCATCACGACTAGAGAAATTTCTATCTACTGCAATAGCAAATCTAGTAAAAGGAATATTAGAAGTAGTATAGCGAAGTTCTGGTTTTGTAGTAAGTCTACCTATTAACATTACACGGTTCATAAACTACCTCTTTTCTTATTTATCGATTCTTGTAACTAAGTGACGAATAACATCACTACTTATACGAGCAAGTCTATCAAATTCTTTTGTAGCCTCATCATTTTCTGATTCAACAGTACATAAGAAGTAAGAACCACTTTTGAATTTTTGAATTTCATAAGCTAATTCTTTTTGACCCATCTCTTTAAAATCAATAATATTTGCACCTTTAGAAGTTAAACCATTTTTTAAAGTTTCATTTACTTTTTTTAGTTCATCTTCACCTAAAGTTGGTTTTACAATATACATGATTTCATATTTTTTCATTTTTACACCTCCCTATGGTCTATTCGGCTTTTTATAAAAAAGCAAGGAGTAAATTCATACTCGCTTGTGATTATATCAAAAAAATATCAATTTGTAAATTAAATTTAGAAATTTTTTACTATTTTTTCCATAAAGGACTTGGATAAATTCCATTTTCTGTCATTTCTTTTAGTTTTGATACTACTCCTTCTTTATCTTCTCTATAAGTTACTCCATACCATTTAGCATTTGTTTTTAAAACGTCTACTTCTAAATTACCTTTTTCCGATTCTTCTGTAACCACTTCTGGAATTAAGTATTCACTTTTTAAGTTTTCAATATTTTCATTTAAAAATATAGGAAATTTTCTTTCTAAAGTATCAAAAATAGATGAATCAAATCCTAACATGTTCATAGATACTAAAGTATCTTTGGTAACTATAAAAGGTTCACTACCATTTAATGGTTCTACTTTAATCATATCATTTTCTTCCCAAATTTTACTTTCAACTAATTTTGTTAATTTACCATTTTCCATTTCACAGATAGCTCTTTTAACAGAACCATTTTCTGATAAAGTGTTACCAGCTTCATAACCTACAATAACACATCTATTTTTATCAATATTTTCTTTTAATGCTTTTATCATAACCATATAAGCGTCTCTTCCATAAAAATCATCTGCATTAATGATTGCGAAAGGTTCCTTTATCGTATCTTTTGCACATAGTATTGCATGAGCAGTTCCCCATGGTTTTTCTCTTCCCTCTGGAACTTCATACCCCTCTGGCAAATTATCCATATCTTGGAAAACATATTCAACTTTTATTTTTCCTTCTACTCTAGAACCAATGGTCTCTTTAAATATTTGTTCATTTTCACGTTTTATGATAAATACAACTTTCGTAAATCCTGCTTTAACTGCATCATAAACCGAATAATCAATGATAAACTCATCATTTGGACCCACTGGTTCTATTTGTTTAAGTCCTCCAAATCTACTACCCATTCCGGCAGCCATAATTAGTAGTGTATAATCCATATACATCCTCCATTCTAATTTCATTATATAAAAGATATTTTATTTTAGTCAAGAAAAAAGGAGATTATTTTGTCACATTAAATCTAAATGTGCAAATATCTCCATCTTGCATAACATATTCTTTTCCTTCTAATCTCATTTTTCCGTTTTCTTTTACTTTTTTTTCATCACCAAAATTCTTTAAATCATCAAAACTCATAACTTCTGCTTTAATAAAGCCTCTTTCAAAATCAGTATGAATGATACCAGCACATTCTGGTGCTTTCATTCCATTTTTAAAAGTCCATGCTCTGCATTCATCAGATCCTGCTGTAAAAAATGTAGATAAACCTAATAATTTATAAGTAGCATGTATTAATTTATCTAACCCGCTTTCTTTAATACCTAAATCTTCTAGGAATAATTTTTTATCATCGTCTGTGAGTTCAGCAAGTTCTGATTCCATTTTAGCGCATACTACAATCATCTCAGAGCCTTCTTCTTCTGCATATGCTTTAACTTTATCGGTATAAGAATTTCCTCCATTAATTAGATCTTCTTCTCCTACATTTGCCATATAAATCATTGGTTTTTGTGTAATAAAATGAAATGATTTTATTAGTTTTTCTTCTTCTTCAGTTAACTTTATTTTTCTAACTGGAATATTTTGTTCTAAGTTTTCTTTTAGTTTACAAAGTAAATCATATTCTATTTTTGCATCTTTATCTCGCGATAATGCCGCTTTTTTACTTGTTCTAGTAAGTCTATTATCAACAATTTCTAAATCAGATAACATTAATTCTACATTGATTGTTTCAATATCATCAATAGGATCAATTACATTATTTACATGAATTATATTTTTATCTTCAAAGCATCTTACTACTTCTACAATCGCATCTACTTCTCTTACGTGAGATAAAAATTTATTTCCAAGTCCTTCTCCTTTAGATGCCCCTTTAACAAGACCTGCAATATCCGTAAATTCATAAGTAGCTCCAATACATCTTTCTGGAATATATAAATTATTTAAAAAATCTAATCTCTCATCTGGTACTGTTACAACACCAACATTAGGATCGATAGTAGCAAAAGGATAATTAGCCGCTAATATATTTTTTTTAGTTATTGCATTAAATAGTGTTGATTTTCCTACATTAGGAAGTCCTACAATTCCCGCTGTTAAACTCATAAACATTCCTCATTTCTAAACTATATTTTATCATAGATTTGACAAAATGTTTACTATTTTTGTTTTAATATGTTATTTTGCAATAATGTTACTTTAAG
>CACZQZ010000123.1 GCA_902783405.1 uncultured Erysipelotrichaceae bacterium | reverse complement strand
TCTTTTACACGTTCAGTAGATATCACTTCATACACTCCAGGAGAATTTACTTCTCCTTTAATATCAACAAAAAAATGGTCTACTTCTTTCTTTTCTTCCTTCTCTTCTTGCTCTTGTACTTTTCCTTCCTTTAAAGAGATATTTTCTATTTCCTGTTTATCCACTTTTTCTTTTGGAAATGAAAAATATCCAAATAAACAAATGGCAAGTACAATGAAAGCATACATTAAAACTTTTTTCATTTCATCACCTCATAAATAATATATAAGATAACTTTAAAAATTACTTTTAAAAAAAAGAAAAAATTTATTTTTTTTCTTTCTTTTGTATTTTCATTTCAATATAAACTCTTTGTGCCATCGCTATACTACAAATAAGGGATATAGTAAAAGATCCACCATAACTTAAAAATGGTAAAGGTACTCCTGTAAGTGGCATAATACCGAATAATCCACCTAGATTAATTAAAATATGCAGAAACATATACACAGCTACACCAAGAGCAATATATCTTCCTCTAAGTGTATTGGATAGTGCAGATATTCTCAGTATTCGATATAAAATAATTAAAAATATGAATAGAATTCCTAAGCAAAAAATCAAACCATATTCTTCAGCAATAATGGCAAATACAGAATCGGTATGTGGTTCTGGTATATAGGAATATTTTTGTTTACTTTTTCCTATACCAAGACCAAATAAACCACCATCATGAATAGCAATAAATCCATTACATATCTGATATCCACCATCTTCATAATTACTGCAAGGATTATAAAAATCAAAACGAGATTTCTGTTCTTCTGTAAGAAGTTCATGACCTGTTGCTAAAACGGCAAGAATTCCAATAATACCAATCATAATAGCAATAACAATTGTCCAAAATTTTTCAATTCTAAGAATAGGACTTGCTAAAAATAAAGTACCAAAAATACCAAATAAAATCATACCTGTTCCAAAGTCTTTTTGATAAATGACAATAAGTGGAAATAGCATTCCAACAATTAGAACAATCATAATAAATGGAATATGTGAAATATCTTTTTTTCGAAATAAAGCATATAATCTTTCTAATAAAACAGCTAAACTAGCAATTAAAACTGGTTTTGCAAATTCACTAGGTTGAAATTTTATTCCAGCAATACTAAGCCAGTTAATCGATCCCCTGTGACTACTTCCACTCATTAAAAGTAAAATTAAAAAGAAAAGAATTCCACCATATAAGAGCCACATAAAATGTTTATACTTTTTTGTATCTACACAAAATATAAATAAGGAAATAAATAATCCTATAAGGATCATTTTACTTTGCTGGTAAAAATAGTAATAAAGTGGAACATCTTGAGTTACTGCTTGACGAGATGATGCTGTTACAATATTTAATAAACCATATGAAATTAAAAGAATTGTTAAAATTAATAAAACTTTATCGCAGTTCTTTATCGATTTATAAAGAGTTCTCACATTATCACCTACCTTACTACCTAATCATATCATATTTTAGTAAACTTTAAAAGAATCAAAAAATAAAATATGTAAAGAAAAAGTTTTTTAGGTAATTTGTTTAACCAAATCAAATATCCAAACATACTATATATTAGTAAAAGGAGGTAAAAATATGTATTACTATGGTGGATACCAAGGATACGGTAACTCTTGTTGCTGCGGTAATCAAGGTGGATATGGTTATGGTACTGGATATGGAGCAGCCATTATTCTTGTATTATTTATTCTATTAATTATCATCCTTGGTGCTAGAGCTTGGAATTAATATAAAATAAAACTATTAGAATATGATGAACTATTTATTAAGTCATCAATATACTAATAGTTTTTTATTTGAGATATCTCCTACTTTTTATTCTCTATACAATACTTTCTTAATTTACAATTATCACACAAAGGTTTTTGAGCCTTACAATAATATCTTCCAAATAATACAAGTTGATGATGAAGTCTACCTAATTTTTCTTTTGGAAATTTTTTATTTAATTTTTTTTCAATCACTAAAACATCATCATTTTTACCTGCTAATTTTAATCTCTTTGAAACTCTAGATACATGTGTATCTACTGCAATTAAATCTTCATTAAATAAATTAGAAAGTACAACATTAACAGTTTTCCTACCTACTCCTGGAAGACTTTCCAAATATGTTCGATTATTTGGTACTATACCATTTTGATCTTTTAATAATCTAGTTGATATTTCTTTTACATTTAAAGACTTTTTATGAAAAGTACCTATTGGTCTTATAATATCTTGGATATCCTTAATATTTGCATTAGCTAATTTATATAAAGTATCATATTTTGTAAATAATTTTTTTGTTACCATATTTACTCTTTTATCTGTTGTTTGAGCAGATAACATAACTGCTAAAAGAAGTTCATAGTCTTTACTATAATTTAATTCACATCTAGGATTGGGGAATAATTCATCTAAGTAAGTAATAGTATCTTCTATCATTCATTTAACCAATCATAATCGAAAACTTCTTCCGATGATTTTTTTCTTTCATTGAATTCTCTATTGTTTTTATTTACATCTTGCTTTGTTTTAATTCCCTTCTTTTTCCATTCAAATAAAATTTTATCAATGTAATTTAATCTAAAAACTCCATTATAAACGGCTTCTTTTAACGCAAGTAGTATTAATTCTTCTGAAAAATCGTTTTCCATCCACCCTTTAATAATTTCAAATTCAATTGGTGATAAAGCCCTTCCAAATTCTTTTTCAAAAGTATCAAATAAAGTAGATGACACTTTTTTTTCTTGCTTTTCACCAATCATTTGAAAAGATAATTTTTCATAAAAGTTATCCACATTTAAATATTCTTCTAAAGAGTTATTATTCTTTTTAACATCTATTTTTAATAAATCTTTCCCAGTTAAACTATCAACAATTTCTAATACTTCAGACATAGTCCATCCTAAACTTTCTGAAATATATTTTGAATTAAATAAAAGTCCATTATTCAAGATAAAAATGAAAAAAATAAGTTCTTTTTCAGTTATATTCATTTTCTTATACTTTGATAAAAGAAGACTTGATATAACATAATTCTTCTGTTTTAAGATATTTATTACCTTTTCCATATTTCACCTCTAATCAATCATATTTTTTGATATATTAATTACACTATAGGTATCTTCATAAAATTTTACAAATGTGATATTTTCTCCATTTAACTTATATAAATCAACCCATTTTTCATATAATTGTTCTTCGTACTTTTTTGACAAAGTATCATGATAAAAAACAAGTTTCATATTCTCAAAATCGCTTTCTTTTAAAAGATACACATAAGAGCATTCTTTTGGAATAGTCTTTCCATTGGATACACAAAATATCTTACTGTTTTGATTTATCTTTATCAAATTCTGTTCTTGTTTTACTATTATATCATTAAATGAGAAAATTGTATCTAAATTTCTTATTTCATATTCAAAAATTCCTAATTTTTTTAATATTTCCACATTTTTATGATGATTTACTTTATCAATTAATACTAACAAGCTTTTATCTTTTGAAGCAATAACCATATATCTTTTTTGCTCTATTGTATAAAAAATAATTCCAAATTCATTTTCCTGTATATTTAAATTAATTTTTTGTGTAAAACAGCTCTGTAATTTGCTTTTAAATGAGAAAAAAATCACAACACATAAAATAATAATTAACGCTACTTTTTTCATAACAACACCTATATTATTTTATGTTCTCATTTTTTTTCTATGTTTCTTTTATTTTTTTTATTTCTTCTTTTGTAAATGGATACTTTGAAATATCCACTTGTTTCCAAAATTCATAAATGTCTTTTCCTTTTTTATAATGTTCTTCTAAATAAAAATACTTCTGTAAATCATATTTTCTTATAATTTGTATATTCCCATACTCATATATCTTCTCTAATTCTTGTTTTTTTCTAAAGGATGATACTTTAATTAATAATTCTTTATTTTTTATAATAGCATCATCTAAATTTCGCTCAAAAGCAAAATCATAAACAGATGAAAATCTAAGTGCTCTTAAAATTCTAAGCGGATCTTCTTTTAATCTTTTATTTGCATCTCCTATCATAACAAGTTTTTTTTCTTTCAAATGCTTTATACCATTATAAAAATCATAAATCATTCCATTTTCATCTTGATATAAAGCATTAATAGTAAAATCTCTTCTTTTGCTATCTTCAAAAATATTTTGAGTTTTTTCTATCTTACTTGGATGTCTATAATCTTCATATTTTTCTTCTATTCTATATGGTGTAATCTGAATTTTATATGGTTCATTTATAATAGTTAAACACCAATCATTACATTTAAATTTTGTATCTTTAAAAATTATTGTTAAATCATTTAAAGATGCATTTGTCGCAATATCAATGTCAAAAGTTTTTCTTTTTAAAAGATAGTCTCTAACGTAACCTCCAACAAAAAAGGCTTCAAATCCTTTTTCTTTTATTTTAATTAAATATTCATTCATATACAAAAAAAGACTTAATGTCTTTTTAGTTTAAAGCATCTTTTAATTTAGAACCAGCTTTAAATGTTACAGCAGTACTTGCAGCAATGTGTAATGTTTCACCAGTTCTTGGGTTACGTCCTTCTCTTGCAGCTCTTTCTTTAGCTGTAAATGTAGCAAATCCTGTTAAAGTTACTTTTTTATCTTCTTTAAGTCCTTTAACAATTCCTCCCATAACAGCTTCTAAAGCTCTTGCAGAATCAGCTTTTGTAAATCCAGTTTCTTCTGCAATATAATTAACTAAATCACTTTTTGACATTCTCGTTACCTCCCTAATCATATGTCATAAGCATCTCTATCTTGCTTACATTTCAAGAATATCATTTTTTTTTATGAAATGCAACAATTTTCACGCTTTTTTTACATTTTTTCATGAATTTCTATTACATTAGCACTACTTGGATATAAAAAATCTAATTTCTGAAATAAATGTGATGTTTTACTGAATTTAACAATACCACCATTGATAATAATCATAGGTGATTGATTATAAATTCCTCGAACTTCTTTTGGAAACATAATTTTTGTTGGTGAGATAATCCCATAATGAATGTTCATATTTTTTGATAGAAATGTTGGTAGTAATCCGTCATGAGTGTGACCACATAAAAATAAGTCATAATCTTTCATATATACTCTATCTTTTAGTTTAATGATTGTTATAGGAGAATGCGTTAACACAACATTATATTTTTCTTTAGATGCTTTAGGAAGTTTTTTTATCAATAACTCTTCATTTTGATTTAATTTTTGTTCTTCTTTTTTATAAGTGTGTTTTTCTGGTTCATAAGATAAAAATGCAATATCATCAAATTCTTGTCTTCCTCCTCTAAGTAAATAAACATTTTTAATTTGTTTTAAATGGGTTAAAAAATCTTCATATTCTGGTATATATTTTTTATCATCCAATAAATCATGATTCCCTAAAATAACAATAATTTTTGAAATACTACTGATTGTTTCATAAAATTTTAAATATTCTTTTATTTCTTTTAACTTTGTAACTTCTGGTTTATCGATAATATCTCCTGTTATACAAACAAAATCTGGCTCTTCTTTTTTCACTAAATCAATTATGTCATTAAGCTTTTTTTTTGGATATTTTTTATAAAAATGAAGATCAGATACATGAACAATCTTTTTGCTTGTTTTTTTAGAAGTATCTATCTTTGTTCTGGTTATTTGCATCAAATGCCTCCTCCATCTACGACAAGAAAACTACCATTAATATATCTTGCTTCTTCACTTGCTAAAAACAGAGCTACATTTGCGATTTCTTCTGGTTCTGCAAATCTTCCAAGTAAAATATGTTTTGATTCTTCTTCTATAAATATTTTTTGTAATTCTTCATCTTCTATTTTATTCATATCTGTATTGATATATCCTGGAATAATAGCATTTACATTAACATAAGGTGCAAATTCTACTGCTAAATTTTTGGTAAGGGATAAAAGTGCTAGCTTAGATGCATCATATTCCATACTCATAGGATGACCCATGAATGCATTTGTAGAAGAAATATTAATAATTTTACCATACTCTTGTTTTTTCATGATTTCTCCTACATATTTTGATATTAAAAAAGGACCTATTAAATTAGTATCTAAAGTTTCATGAAAAGTTTGCTTATTTTTTTCACTAATTAAAGTTTCTTTGCAAATTCCAGCATTGTTAACTAAAACATCAATTCTTCCAAATGTTTCCATAGTCTTTGAAACCATATTTTTAATATCATTTTCTTCTTTAATATCTGCTTTTGTGCAAAGAACTTGAACATGATATTTTCGTTTTAATTCATCTTGTAAATTGAAAGCTTCTTTTTCATGAAGATTATAATGAATTACAATGTTATAGTTTTTTTGAGCAAAACTTTCTGCTATAGCTCTACCTAATCCTTTTGATGAACCTGTAATTAAAGCAACTTTCATAAAATCCCTCCTAAAAAAAGAGCCTAAGCTCTTGAATCATATTTTCCATCTTTTGTTGAAACTAAAATTTTTTCTCCTTGTTCAATGAAAAGTGGAACTCTAACTTTTAATCCATTTTCCATAATAGCGTCTTTCTGTGCATTATTGGTTGTATTTCCTTTTACAGCTGGTTCTGTTTGAGCTACAGTATATTCAATCTTATCTGGAAGTACAATTCCAAGTAATTCTCCTTGATAAAATGCTAGATTAACATCTAATCCTTCTTTTAAGAATTTTTCTTCTTCTCCTAATTGGCTTTTATCGAGTTCACTTTGCTCATATGTTTCCATGTTCATAAAGTTATATGTGTCCCCACTACTATAAAGGAACTGCATATTTTGTCTATCAATCATAGCTTTTTCCAATTTTACATTTGTGTTAAATGTTTTTTCTACTGTTCCACCTGTTCTAAGATTTTTAAGTTTGGCTTTCATAAAAGCAGAACCTTTTCCAGGTTTCACATGTAAGAAATCAACAACTTGATAAATTTGACCCTCATAAAGAAAAGTAACTCCGTTTTTAATATCATTTATGTTAAACATAACTTCCTCCTATTATTTTTCTTCTTTGTGTAAAGTAACTTTTTTACAAAATTTACAATATTTATTTAAATTTAACCTATCTGGAGTATTTCTTTTATTCTTTGGAGTTCTATAATTTTTGTTCTTACATTCTGTACATGTAAGTGTTACAAGTTCTCTAACTTCTCCTTTTTTTGCCATAATATCCCTCCTTTTTCGCTTATTCCCTACTATTATATCAAATTATCCATAAAAGTCAAAGTATTTTTGTGTTACTCTCTGTGTTATTCGTTTATTAACGGTAGAATTATAGGTACTACCATAAAGTCTATGACTAATATCTGGTGAAATAATGGTAAATGTTACCTTTGGATCATAGTATGGTGCATAAGCTACAAATGAATTACTTACCGTTGGTGTATCAATTTTACCATCTTTATCACTATCATAAAAACTTTCTGCTGTTCCTGTCTTTCCGGCAGCATTATAATTATAATCCATATA
>CACZQZ010000122.1 GCA_902783405.1 uncultured Erysipelotrichaceae bacterium | reverse complement strand
TTTTCTATTCCTTTGGATGCAATTAAAATAGGTTGATTTTTTATATATTCTTTTAATTGTATACAGACATTTTCAAAAGCATTTGCCGGAATAGCAAGAACTACTAAATCACTATTTTCTAAACACTTTTTCATATCACATGTAAAATTGATTTCTTCTTTGATTTTTATATTTGGTAATACTTTTTCATATCTTCTTTCTGTTTCTAACATTTTTTTTTCTTCTTCAAAAGCAGTCCACATAGATATGTTATGATAATTTTCATGAAACATAAAAGATAAGGCTAGTCCATAAGCACCTGTTCCTAAAATACTAATTTTCATCATTCTTCATCCTTTCTAAATTTTCATATATTTTCTTTAAATTACTTTCATATTTACTGGAATCTTTGGGATGATAATATTTTTTTCCTTTTAGATTTTTTGGCATATATTCTTGTTTTACAAAACAATTAGGATAATTATGAGGATATTTATAATCCTTACTATTTGTTTTAATGTGATCTGGAACATTACCTGTATTTCCACGTCTAATATCTTCTAGTGCTTCATCTAATGCAACATGTCCTGTATTAGATTTTGGAGAAAGAGCCAATTCTATTACCATGTCTCCAAGTGGTATTCTAGCTTCTGGCAGTCCCAATCTTTCACAAGCATTAATACAAGCATCCACTTTTGGTCCCATAGAAGGATTTGCAAGACCAATATCTTCATAAGCAATAACAGTCATTCTTCTATAAATGATATCTAAGTCTTCTGCTTCAATAAGGCGGGCTAAATAGTGAAGAGCGGCATCTACATCACTACCACGAATCGACTTTTGAAAAGCACTAATAACATCATAATGGCCATCTTCATTTTTATCATGAAAGAAAACAGGTTTAAAATTAATTTCCTTAAGGGTATCTACTGTAATATGAAAATTGCTAGTAGAATAGTAAGCTACTTCAAGCATATTATAAGCACTTCTAAGATCTCCAGATGAAAGACGAGCAATTCCTTTTACTGCTTCTTTATCTATTTTTATGTTGGGTAATATATCTTTGTTTACGACTTTTTCTATGCCTTCTATGACATCTTCTTCTTCAAGTTCATGTAATTCAAAAATCTGACACCGACTACGAATTGCTGGATTAATTTTATGATAAGGATTAGATGTAGTCATACCTATTAATGTAATTAATCCATTTTCTAGGTATGGAAGAAGTAAATCTTGTTTATCTTTATTCATTCGGTGTATTTCATCTAAAACGAGAACGATGCCTTTATACATTTTAGCTTCTTCAATTACAACATCAAAATCTTTTTTATTATTAATAGTAGCATTCAAACTTCGGCTTCTAAGGCCTAATTCTTCTATTAAAGCATAAGCTAAACTTGTTTTCCCAATTCCTGGTTTTCCATATAATATCATCGAAAAAATTCTTTTGTTTTGAACTAAATTATATAAAATTTTCCCTTTGCCAACTAAGTGTTTTTGTCCAATGATATCTTCTAATTTTTTAGGTCTTAATTGCATTGCTAGTGGCTCCATTTTATCACCTATCTTTTATTTTACCAAAATCTATAGAAAAATGATAGTTCTTTTGCTATAATTTTAATAGGTGATAGATATGAAAGAAGAAATAGATAAATTCTTAGAATACCTTAAAATTGATAAAGAATATAGTAGTAATACCATTGAAACATATCAAAGTCATTTATTTTTCTTTAACCAATATTTAAATGATAAAAAAATTTGTAAAGTTGATCAAAAGGTATTAAATGATTATATTATTCATCTTCATAAATTACAGTATGGAGAATATACAATAGCAAATCATATTTCATCACTCAAAAGTTTTTATAAATTTGAAATGATTATGAAAAAAGAATCTTCAAATCCAACCTTATATTTAGAAAGTCCTAAACTTTCTAAAAGACTACCTAAGGTTTTAACGGAGGAGGAAGTAACTAAATTATTAGATTTTAAAATTCAAGATTCTTTTGATATCCGAAATAAAGCAATGCTTGAACTTATGTACGGGGCAGGACTTAGAGTATCAGAACTTGTCTCTTTAACATTGCAAAATATCGATATGGAAAATAATACGTTAAGAACAATGGGTAAGGGGAAAAAAGAAAGATGGATACCTATTGGAGAAGTCGCAAATGAGTATCTAGAA
>CACZQZ010000121.1 GCA_902783405.1 uncultured Erysipelotrichaceae bacterium | reverse complement strand
TTATTTTCACGAATACGGTCAAAAGTTACAATCGTATCATTTACAGAATATCCTACAATAGATAAGATGGCAGCTATAAATATACTTTGAACTTCTAATTTTAATAAGCTAAATACAGCTACTATTAAGAAAACATCGTGAACTAAAGCTAAAATTGCAGTTATTGCATAATTAAATTTAAATCTTATTGAAATATAAATAACAATACCTAAAGTTGCTAGAAGTAATGATAAAATTGCATTTTTAACAAGTTCTTTTTTAACTAAATTAGATACAACCCCAATATCTGTTTGTGCTTCATATTTATCTTTAAAATATGTTTCTGCTGTGCTTACTTCATCTTCTTCTAAAACTTCATCTACTTTTACATAAATTGTATCATCAGCCACATCAATTGATTGTTCTGTAAGTTTTAATTCTTTTAAATCTTCTCTTAAGTTTTTCTTTGTTACTTTTTGTTCTGTTTGAATTGTTATACTTGTTCCACCTTTAAAATCGACACCTAAGTTAAATTTATTTGTTAGTAATGAAATGCATCCTATAATAAAGAATAAAACAAAAATTAAATATATTTTCTTTCTCATTTGAACAAAATCTAATTTAGCAAATGGTTTTAAAGATTTAGGATTTGGATTTTCTTTAGATTTAATCTGATTTTTACGAAGACCAATAAATAATCCTAATTTTTGATCAAAATATCCAGTTTTAACAAAAACATTTAAAATTGCTCTTGATACAAATACCATCACAAACATTGATACTAATGTACTAATAATAAGCATTGTAGCAAATCCTTTAACACTACTTTCACCAAACATAAATAGAATGAAAGCTGCAATTAATGTTGTAACATTTGCATCAACGATACTTTTTAAAGATATTGAATTTGCTTCTTTAATAGCAACATCTAATTTATTTCCTTTAAATATTTCTTCTTTTATTCTAGAATAACTGATAACAATAGCATCTACGGCCATACCAATACCTATTACCATAGCAGCGATACCAGGTAAAGTTAATACTCCTCCAACTAACCAGAAAATAAATAAAGTAGCAAAGGTATAAATTATAACTGAAAGACTAGAAATAATACCAGCAAAACGGTACATAATCATCATAAATAACATAATTAAAATAATACCAACAACTCCAGCTATAAATGTTTTATTTAGTGAATCTTCACCAAATGACGCTGCGACTGTTTTTGATGAAATTTCTTTTAATTTTGTAGGAAGAGATCCTGAATTAATTAAATCAACTAAGTTTTCTACTTCTTCTTGTTCAAAATTTCCTTGAATAATAACATCACTTGAAAATCCTTGAGATACGGTTGCGGCAGATAAACAATTAGATGAAGATAAACTTCCGCAAGTGGCAGCTTCAGCGCTAAAAGAATTCACACCCTCTTCAAAATCAAGCCAAATAACAATTCGGTTATCATCCATTTTACTTACTTTTTTCGTTACTTCATAAAAAGTGTCTTTATCTTTTACAGCAAGTGATACAGCAGGATTCCCATAGTTATCTTGGCCTATTTTAGCACCTCCTGCTCTAAGTACATCCGCACTCATAAGTAAGTTATCACTTGTATCTCTAAATGTTAATGAAGCCGCAGAAGATAAAATTTTTCTAGCTGCTGCTTTATCCGTTACGCCAGCAAGTTGTACACGAATTCTATTATCTCCTTCTACCATGATTACAGGTTCACTAACACCAAGAGCATCTATTCTTTTGCTTAGTGTTTTATAAGTACTCGTTACCATAGAATTTGTAACTTTTTTACCATCCATACTTTGTACTTCATATAAAACTTCAAATCCACCTTTTAAGTCTAAACCAAAATTATAATCTTTTAACATAGGAATAGTTATTAAAACAATTCCTATTGTAAACAAAATGCTTATTATTAAATAAATTAAAACTTTTCTTCCTTTTTTCATAATGTCTCTCCTCTTTCTAGATAATCGTTGATTTCTTCTGGTGTAATATTCATAATATCATGTACTAAATCAGTTAGTGTTAAATGCATTCTAGTATTCCATTTGTTCGTTTTTAAAACTTCAAAAATATCAATTTCTTTAATATAAGGATATCCCATTCTATCTAATTCGTCTCTTCGAACCGTTAAAACAGGAAAAAGTCTATTATATAATTCTTCCAAAGAATGAAAACTAACTGCCATAATTCCTCCTAATAATTTTTACACAACTTACATATTATATTATATATTAATTTGGTTTATTTTCAAGGCTTTTTTTGATTTTTTTTGACAGAAAGAGGGATTTTATGAAAAGTAAATTTGTAAAATCTACCATTATTTTGATTATTGGTGGTTTTTTAACAAAAATCATTGGTATGTTTATAAGAATGGTTATGGCAAGAAGTTTAGGATCATCTGGAATGGGTATTTATATGTTAATTATGCCTACCTTTTCTCTTTTTATTTCTCTAGCAAGTGCCGGTTTTCCGGTTGCGATTAGTAAACTGGTATCCGAAGACAGATATAACAACAAAAATGTTGTTTTTTCTATCATTCCAGTTTCGCTTGTTTTAAATCTTATTTTACTTCTTATTATCTATTTTTTAGGTCCTTTTATCAGTACTTATCTTCTTAAAGAAGAAAGATGCACTTATGCACTTATCTGTATTGGTTTTGTTTTGCCTTTCATATCAATATCTAGTATTTTAAGAGGATACTTTTTTGGTAAAGAAAAAATGGGGCCTCATGTTATTAGTAATTTAACGGAAGATTTTATAAGACTGATTTTACTTTATTTTGGGATTCCTATTTTTTTAAAAAATGGTATAGAATATGCTTGTGCTTATATTGTTTTAACCAATATTTTTAGTGAACTAACGTCTATTTTTATCTTATTTTTCTTTCTTCCTAAAAATTTTTCATTAACAAGAAAAGATTTAATACCGAAAAAGAAAACTATTTATAATATTTTTGGTATTAGTATTCCAACAACAGGAAGTAGAATTATTGGTAGTATTGGATATTTTTTAGAACCTATTATTTTGATGTGGACACTTACTTCTATAGGATATTCTCATGAATTTATCACTAGAGAATATGGAATTTTAAATGGTTATGTTATGCCCTTACTTTTACTTCCTTCTTTTTTTACCATGGCCATTAGTAGTGCTTTAATTCCAGTTGTTAGTAAATTTCATGCTCATAAAAAATATATGGAAGCAAAGAAAAAAATCCATCAAGGATTATTCTTTTCACTTTTAATTGGTATTCCAGTTACCATTATTTTTGTTCTTATACCAAGTATACCTTTAAAACTTATTTATCATACCAATGAAGGAATCGCTTACATGAAAATTTTAGCTCCTATTTGTTTATTTCATTATGTTCAAGGAATTTTGTCAAGTTCTCTTCAAGCTATGGGAAAAGCAAAGTTATCTATGAAAGGAACACTTTATGGTACTTTTATTAAAACAGTTACTTTATTTATTTTTTCTATATTTAAAATTGGTATTTATGGACTTGTTATTTCCCTTGGAATCAATATGATTTTTGTAACACTCTATGATGGCATGAATGTAAGAAAAGAATTAAAAGGATGATTTCTTTTTATATAAAATATAATATAAAAAAGATGAAAAAAATGCTCCTACAAAATCATAACCAATATCAAAAACATTACCACTGCGACTTAAAACAAAGCACTGATGGACTTCATCAAAACATGCAAAAATAAAAGCTATTTCTATAGTTATTAAAATGATTTTATTTCGTTTTAATCTATATTCTTTTAGTAATGAAATAAGAAGTATTCCTAGAATAAAATATTCAAAAATATGAGCTCCTTTTCTAAATATAAAATGAAGTAGCTGAAACAGATTATCATCTATTTTTAGTGGAAACATATATAATATTTTTTCAAATAATCCAATTGTATTTTCATTCGAACCAATATTTGTAGACATCATAAAAATAAATGCCATCCAAATAAGTACTAAAACTAACTTTATTATTTTTTTCATATACTTCACCTTACCCATTATAACACAAATTTTATTTTTCAGAGTCAGAAGCTACTTTTAAAAAACACCACAAGATAAAATAAATCATACCAATAAAGAAAAACATAAAATCACCTTTCTGCTTTCTTATTAAAACATAAAATGAAAAATAAAAACATAAAAACACCAATAAAATCAATGAAAACATCATTTAATATTCCTATCCTTCCTAGAACATATAACTGATGAATTTCATCTAAAAAAGATATGTTAAGTGAAAACAAACTAGCTAATAATATCATATGTATCTTTTTCATATCGAGTTTACCCAAAAAAGAATATAAAAGAAAAGATAGTATAAAAAATTCTATAATATAAGCTCCTTTTCTGATGATATAATTTAAAGATGATACTGAAAAATGTAAAGATAAAAAGTTACTTATGTTTTCGATAATCTTTTTTGTATGAATAAAAGAAGATACATCTTGTGAAAACAGGAAAATGATACTAATCCAAAAAGTTACCATAATTAGTTTTTTTTCATATAATCACCATTTATAATCTTGATTTTTTTCGCGTTTTTATACAGATGGTTTAAATAATATCATGTTTTACTTTTATATTCAAACGCTTAATTTTAAATTTTAATGCAAAAAAAACGAATATTTAAAATTGATTAAATCAATTCTAAGTATTCGCTTTATAATTTGTTTTAAAATTTTTTTACAAAATTTCGTATGTTGTTCCTTCTCTAGTATCAATAAGACGAATATTTTGTGATAATAATTCATCTCTAATTTGATCTGCTAAAGCAAAATTTTTGTCTTTTTTCGCCTGTTTTCTTTCTTCAATTTTCTCGATTATCCTTTTTTCTAAATCTTTATCTATTTTTTTTTCTTCATTTTGAATTAAGTTTAAAGATAATACTTTATCAAATTCATTTACCAAATAAAGTTTTTCACTATCTTTTAAATCAGATTTTAATGTATCATATAAAATAGTAAGGGCTAAAGAAGTATTTAAATCGTTTTCTAAAGCTTTTTTAAAATCATCTATAAATTCTGTTGTATCTGTCATTTCTGTACCAAGTTTTTTTACTTTTTCTCTTAGTTTTTGATAAGCAGCGTTCGCATTATCTAAAGCATCATAAGAAAACTCTAGTACTTTACGGTAATGAGAATTTAAACACATAAAACGGTAAGTGATTGGATCATATCCTTTTTTTTGGAGTAATGAAACGGTTAAAAATTCTCCTTTTGATTTACTCATCTTACCACTTTGATCATTTAAGTGTTCTCCATGTACCCAATAATTACACCATTTGTGTCCTAAATAAGACTCAGATTGAGCAATCTCGTTTGTGTGATGAGGGAAAATATTATCCACCCCACCACAATGAATATCTAAGTATTCTCCTAAATATTTCATACTAATTCCAGAACACTCTATATGCCATCCAGGATAACCATATCCCCAAGGAGAATCCCATTTTAATTCTTGATCTTCAAATTTTGATTTTGTAAACCATAAGACAAAGTCAGCTTGATTTTTTTTATTTCTATCTTCTTCTACACCTTCTCTTACACCAACAACCATTTCATCTATTTTATGATTGGTAAGTTTATAATAATCTTCTAGTTTAGATGTATCAAAGTATACATTGCCTCCATTTATATATGCATATCCTTCATCAAGTAATTTTTGTGTTATTTTAATATATTCATCGATATTATCTGTTGCCTTAGATATTATCTTTGGCCAAGATATGTTCAATTTTTCACAATCTTTCCTAAATTCTTTAGTATAGAAATCAGCAATTTCCAAAACTGTTTTCTTTTCTCTTTTAGCTCCTTTAAGCATTTTGTCTTCACCAGAATCTGAATCACTACTCAAGTGTCCAACATCGGTGATATTCATACATCTTTTAACTTTATATCCCAAAAAAATTAGTGTTTTTTCTAAAATATCTTCAAAAATATAAGTTCTTAAATTACCAATATGAGCAAAATGATAAACCGTTGGTCCACAAGTATACATCGTAACTTCTTCTTTTTTATGGGGCACAAATTCTTCTATTTTGTGAGATAATGTATTATAAATTTTCATTTTTCCACCTTCTTACTTCTATAGTATAACACAAACTCATAAAATAGTAATAGATTAAAACATTTTTTAAAGATTTTTTTAAAAAATATTGCATTATTAAAATTATTGTGTTATTATGAAGTAGTCAGAAGAATTGGACCTTTAGCTCAGTTGGTCAGAGCATCCGGCTCAT
Source organism: uncultured Erysipelotrichaceae bacterium (assembly GCA_902783405.1). Classification (GTDB taxonomy): domain Bacteria; phylum Bacillota_I; class Bacilli_A; order RF39; family UBA660; genus RUG12867. The sequence continues at coordinate 133 of CACZQZ010000121.1, read as the reverse complement.
AACCGGGCGGTCGAAGGTTCGAGTCCTTCAAGGTCCACCATTCATTCGCGAGTGTGGCGAAATTGGCAGACGCACTAGACTTAGGATCTAGCGCCTTACGGCATGGGGGTTCAAGTCCCTTCACTCGCACCAT
>CACZQZ010000120.1 GCA_902783405.1 uncultured Erysipelotrichaceae bacterium | reverse complement strand
TCAAAATGAATTTAAAGATTCAAAAGAATTTGCTTGGCTCAAAGAAAATGCTTATAAATATGGTTTTATTTTAAGATATCCAGAAGGAAAAGAAAATATTACCGGTTTTGCTTATAAACCATATTATTTTAGATATGTCGGTAAAAATCCTGCTAAAACCATATGGCAAGAAAATATCACTTTAGAAGAATATTATGCTTATTATGAAAAATAGAATTCATTTCTATTTTTTTTCATATAATTTATTATGAAAATCATTATTTTCCTTTGTTTTATTTTACTTTTGAAAGGAGATACTATGGATTTTTATAAAAATATTCAAAAAATCAAAAATATGGATGATATGTTAGTTTTAGTAAATAAAAACTATATTTTAGATGAAAATTATATTCCAAATGACTTAGAAGAAATCAATCATAAATATGCTAAAGAAGAAAAATTATTAAGAAAAACTGCCAAAGAGCACTTTGAAAAATTAGCTGAAGTGGCCTCACAATATGGATATTACATAAAAATTGTATCTGCTTACCGCAGCTATAATTACCAAGATAATTTGTATCATTATTATGTAAAAGATAAAGGTCTTATTTATGCTGATAATTGTAGTGCCAGGCCAGGACATTCTGAACATCAAACAGGGCTTTCTTTTGATGTAGAAGGGTCTAATCATGATTACAATTTATTTGAGGAATCTAAAGAGTTCAAATGGATGAGTAAAAATGCTCATAAATTCGGATTTATTATGAGATATCCAAAAGGAAAAGAACATATTACTGGATTTAAATATGAACCTTGGCATTATAGGTATGTTGGTATTAAAGTGGCTACTCTACTTTACAAACAAAATTTAACTTTAGAAGAATATAAAAAGAAGTCTTAAGCTCCAAGACTTCCTACAATGATAGAATCATCATTTTTATTTAATATTGCTTCATATTGTGTTTTTATGTTTTCATATCCGTATAATTCATTATTTGTTAATTGATAAAATGGTATAACTTTAAAGTTTTTAAAGTTTTGATGATATGTATAAGTTAAATCACCTTTAACATTATCAATACTAATTGTTGTTTTTCCATTTTCCACCACTTTATTGATTTCTAAAGATGCGAGTAAACCTACCTTTTTCTCTGTTCCATTTTGTCCAGATATAAAGTTTCCTAAAGAATAAACAACAACAGTATCTCCAATATGTTCAATTGGCTGAATAACATGTGGATGTGATCCGATGATAACATTAACTCCTAAAGAAGCCAAATACTCTGCTTCATCTCTTTGAGTAGTTGTTGGTGTATGTGTATATTCTTCACCCCAATGCATAGATACTAAAATAACATCTACTTCATCTTTTACTTTTAGAATATCTTCTTTTACTTTTTCTTTATCAAATACATTTACTAAATATTCTTTGCCACTAGGAACTGTAAGTCCATTGGTTGTATCCGTATAAGCAAAGAAAGCATATTTTATTCCATTTTTTTCTCCGACATGACTCCTATTTCTATCTTCAAAGGAATCATAACTTCCAGCAGTCATTGCTTCTTTTTTTCCTCGCCAATACTCTACAGATTTTAAAATTCCTCTTTCTCCCTTATCTAAAGTATGATTATTTGCCAAGCTCACTAAATTAAAACCAGCATTCAAATATGCATCTCCAACCTCTTGTGGTGAATTAAACATCGGATAAGAGGAAAGTCCTAATTCAGTTCCTCCTAAAATACTTTCTTGATTATAATATGCTAAATCATATTCTGATATAATTGGTGCCATTAATGAAAGTTGTGAATCGTAATTATAAACATAACTATTCGCATTAGAATCATATGTTCTACCATCCGTAAATACTCCTGTATGATAAAGTGCATCTCCAACCATTCCAAGCGTTAAATGATACTCTTCCTTTTTTGGCTTTTCTTCTTTCTTTTTTTCTTGTTTTTTTGGTTCTATTTGTTTTGAATCTAAATGAATAAATTCAGTTAAAAAGAAATAAAAACTTACAGACAAAAAAGCAAAAAATAAAATCAAAAAAATTCCTTTAAATATGTTTTTAATCTTCTTCATACTACCATCCTTTACAGTAATTCTATTATATATTATTTTTCCAAAAAAATATAGTCTTAGGAGAAAATATTTTCATCTTTTTCATATACTTTTATGAAAGGATGATATAAAATGCAAAATGATTATTATCAAAATATGGATGTAAATTCTATAATGTATCGAAATAATATAGGAAATGATTTTATGGAAAATATTTTAAAAAAAACAGAAAAAATTAAAGCCAAAGTTTATATGAGTTTTCCTTATATGGAAAATAATAAAGATAAAGTATTTGAAGGAATTATAGAGTCTACTGGTAAAGATTATATTTTATTAAATGATGTTTCTAAAAAAGAATGGTATTTACTTCCTCTTGTATTTATGAATTATATTCAATTTGAAGAAAATTTAGACAAATACTTATAATATTTTGGGTGCCACCTATATGAGGTGGTTTTTTATTTTAAACCAAAATATGAGAAATAATTGCTAACCCAAAAATCTTTTTTATTTATAAAAATCTCCTCTTATAAAGAAAATCCAATCAATCTTTTAATATTGTACTATTATTTTAAATATAATTTATTTTTCTATACAGAAAAAAGGTATTTCTACCTTTCTATTTCTACCATTTCATAACATTCAATGATATCACCAACTTTAATATCTGTGTAGTTTTCAATTGTAATACCACATTCTAATCCTTTTTTAACTTCTTTAACTCTATCTTTTTCTCTTTGAAGTGATCCTATATTACCGTCATAAATTACAATTCCGTCTCTTATAACTCTTGCCTGTGCCACTGCTTTAATAACGCCTTCTGATACATAACATCCAGCAATAATACCAACTTTAGAAAATTTAAATAATTGTCTAACTTCAGCACTACCTAGTACCTTTTCTTCATAAACAGGATCTAACATACCTTTCATAGCAGCTTCCATCTCTTCTACTACTTTATAAATAATATTATAAAGTCTAATATCAACACTATTTTCTTTAGCATAATCTTTAATAGCATTACTTGGTCTAACATTAAATCCAATAACGATTGCATCAGATGCTTTTGCTAATATGATATCCCCTTCAGTGATAGCACCAACGCCACCTCTTACTACCTTTACTTTAACACCTTCAACATCTAATTTTTCAAGTGAATTTTTAACTGCTTCTAAACTACCGTTAACATCTGTTTTTAAGACAACATTAATTTCTTTAACACCAGATTGGATTTTTGAAAATAATTCATCTAAAGATAAGGTTTCTGATTTTTGTCCTTGTTTTTGTTTAGCTTGTTCTTTTCTTTGCATACCAATACTTCTTGCTTCTTTTTCAGACTCAAAAGCCATAAATTTATCTCCAGCTATAGGTGTTTCTCCTACTCCTGTAATTTCTACTGGCATAGAAGGAAATCCTTCCGTAATTTCTATTCCCATATCATTTTTTAAAGTTCTAACTTTACCATAAGTTGTTCCAACAACAATTGGATCACCAAGTCTTAATGTTCCATTTTGAATAAGCATCGTAACGACTGGTCCTAAATGTTTATCTAGTTTTGCTTCAATTACGGTACCAAGTGCATATCTAGAAGGATTTGCTTTTAAATCCTGCATTTCAGCAATTAACAAAATATTTTCTAAAAGTTCATCAATTCCTTCACCTGTTTTAGCAGAAATTTGGTTAACTAATGTATCTCCACCCCACTGTTCTGGAGTAAGTCCATATTCTGTTAATTCTGTTAAAATTTTATCTGGATTAGCATCTGGCTTATCAATTTTATTAATAGCTACAATAATAGGAGCATTAGATGCTTTAGCATGATCGATAGCTTCTTTAGTTTGAGGCATAATGCCATCATCTGCGGCTACTATGATAATAACAATATCTGTGATTTGTGCCCCTCTAGCTCTCATTTCTGTAAAAGCAGCATGTCCTGGAGTATCAATAAAAGTAATCAAACTTCCATTATGATTTACTTGGTAAGCACTAATAGCTTGTGTGATTCCACCTGCTTCTCCTTCAGCTACTTTCGTTTTACGAATCGTATCTAAAAGAGTCGTTTTTCCATGATCAACATGTCCCATAATGGTTACAACAGGAGCTCGTTTTACTAAATCTTCTTCTTTATCAACAATTTCAAATTCTTCAAAATTTGCAACATCGGTTGCTTCTTCACGTTTTAATTCTTTTTTATAATCTGAAACAATAAGTTCAGCATTTTCAAAACTAATGGAATTATTGATATTTGCCATAATTCCAAGCATAAATAGTTTTTTTATAACTTCAGCTGCAGGTACAGATAAATCATCTGCAAGATTACCTACAGTCATATTTTCTTTATATACAATAATATGATCATCTACATTAGGAGTATTCGATACTAATTTTTCTTTGTTTTTATACATTTCTTTTTTCTTAGTAGCAAATTCCTTTTTATTACTTTTTACTTGTGTATTTTTTTTCTTTAATTTTTGTTTTTTAACTGTATTATCTACATCGATTTTCTCATTTTCAATAATTTCTTCAACAATATCATCAATTATTTCTTCTTCTGATGCATCTAAATTATTGTCTAAAATAGTTATTGCTTCATCATCTAACATATCTTCTTCAGTATAAACATCAATATTTAGTTCTTTACACTTTTTTAATATTTCATCTACGCTTTTATTAACATCTTCTGCATATTCTAATACACTCATCATATGTATTCCACCTCTTTCTTTTATTTATTCATAACAATCCTACCTTCTATATCATTTGTTTTAAAGTTTCATAAACACTATCATCAATAGAAACTTCTAATTGCTTTTCTAAAATTTTTGTTTTTTGTGCTTTTAAGATTACATCTAAATCTTTTTTTACATAAACACCTCGTCCATTGGCCTTACCGGTAACATCCACAATTACATTTCCTTCTGGTGTACGTACAATTCTAATTAAGTCCCTTTTAGGATATTTTTCTCTTGTAACAGCACACATACGCATTGGAATTTTTTTTTGTTTCATCATATAAAACGAATTCCTAACTCTTCTGCTTCATCCGTTGTTTTAATATCCAATTTATAATGTGTAAGACGCGCTGCTAAGCGAACATTTAAACCTTTCTTACCAATAGCAAGTGAAAAATTATCTTTGTTTACAACTACTAATGCTTGTTTTTCTTTTTCATCGGTTACTAAAATGTGTAAATCTTTAGCTGGACTTAAAGCATTTTCAATAAATACAGATGGATCTTTATCATATAAAACGACGTCTATTTTTTCTCCATTTAATTCTTCGATAATTGGATTAATTCTAGATCCATTTTGTCCTATACAAGATCCTACTGCTTCTACATTTGGATAATCAGAGTATACTGCTACTTTAGTACGT
>CACZQZ010000119.1 GCA_902783405.1 uncultured Erysipelotrichaceae bacterium | reverse complement strand
TTATAATATTCATATCTTTCTTTAGCAAATCTTTTATTTTCTTCTAATAATTTATCTGCTTCTAAAGGATTAATTTTCTTTAAATTAGCATACCTATTTTCATTTTGTAAAAATTCATCATATAAATTAAAATCGACATTTTTACTAAATAATGTAAATTTTTTAGTACTAGGATTATATGAGAATGTTGGAAAATATCCACAATTAGTTGCTAATTTTTCTTCATCAATAGAATTTCTCATACCACCTTTAATACCATGAGAAATGCAAGGTGAATAACAAATAATAATAGATGGCCCAGGGTATTCTTCTGCTTCTTTAAATGCTTTTATGGTCTGCATAAAGTTATGCCCTAAACTCACTTCAGCCACATAAACATGTGGATATGTAAGTGCAATTCTAGCTAAATCTTTTTTCATCGTTTTCTTACCACTAGAAGCAAAAGATGCAATCGAGCCTTTATGAGATGATTTAGAAGCTTGTCCACCAGTATTAGAATATACTTCAGAATCTAAAACTAAAATATTAATATTATCATTCGAAGCTAAAACATGATCAATGCCACCATAACCAATATCATAAGCCCATCCATCTCCTCCAATACACCAAATACTTCTTGCAGGAATGTATTCTTTGTATTTGAGTAACTCTTCTGATGCATTTTTTTCATTTAAAGAATCATATACTTTCTTCGTAATTTCATAATTATTTTTATTTTCTCTCCACAAATCAAAAAGTTCTTTGTTTTTATTATTTTGGCATTCATCCATTAATTTAGAAATTCTTTCTTTCATTTTAGCATTTCCTAAGTAAATACCATATCCATACTCTGCATTATCTTCAAATAAAGATGAAGCCCATGGAATACTATAAGGAATAGATGATGTGCTACCACCATAGATAGAAGAACATCCAGTAGCATTAGCAATCATTAACTTTTCACCGCATAATTTGGTAAGTAAATGAATATATGGTGTTTCACCACATCCTGCACATGCTCCGCAAAACTCAAATCTTGTTTCCGATAATTCTAATCCTTTAATGGTATTTTTTGGAAGTAATTTTTTATCTTTAATATTTTTACTTAAATAATCGAATCTTTTTTGTTCATGATTTCTAAGTTCTACTGATAGAGGACTTGTCATAAGCGCTTTAATATTTTTCATGCCAGGACAAGTTTTCATACAAAGGCCGCATCCTGTACAATCAAGAATAGAAGCAGCAATCGTGAAATAATATCCTTCTTTTCCAAGCAATGGTTTGCACTTTATTTTTACATATAATGGTGCATTTTCATATTCTTCTTCTGATAAAACATAAGGTCTAACAACACCATGAGGGCAAACTAAACTGCACTGTCCGCACTCTATGCAATTATCCATAATATAGGTTGGAACAACATCACTAATGCCTTTTTTCTCTAAACGGGAAGTTGCAGCATCAAAAATACCGTCTGGATACTTTAAAAAAGCTGATACAGGAAGATTATCTCCGGAACGTTCAAATAAAGCTTTTACTACACTTTTTGGCTTTTTCTTTTCATCAATAAGTAAGATTTCAGGTTCTAATTCTATCTTTTTTAAGATTGTCCCCCCTTCATCAATTGCTTTATAATTACTCTTAATGACATCTTCACCTTTTTTAAAGAATTTATCTTTAGCATATTTTTTTAAATATTTTTTAGCAAAATCATAATCAACTAAATCGGTTAATTTCAAAATAGCACTTTCCATGATGGTACTAATTTTACCATCAAGCCCAATTTTATGAGCAAGTTCATATGCATTTATAATGTAAAATGATACTTTATTTTTTCCTAGAATATATTTCATTTCATCTGTTAAAATATCTTTTACTTCATCTTCTGTTTTTGTCGTATTTAAAATAAATATTCCATTTTTTTGAATTCCTTCTAATGGATTAAATTCTTTTAGATAACTATCTTTTGTTACCACAACTACTTTAGGTGATTCAACATAATATGTAGAGCGAATAACTTTATCTTTAAACCGTAAGTGTCCTACTGTAACACCACCTGATTTTTTACTATCATATTCAAAGTATCCCTGAACATACTTATCTGTATTATCACCAACCAATTTTAACATTGATTTACTAGCTGATACCATTCCATCGCTACCATAACCAAATATCTTAAATTCATCTGCATCGCTAATTTTAAAATTAGGATCTACTGGTAAACTTAAATTTGTTACATCATCTGTAATTCCAATCGTAAAATTATGTTTTGGTTTATCTAACATATCAAAAACTGCTTTAATATCCCTAGGAGTCGTATTTTTAGAAGAAAGACCATACCTTCCACCAACAATTTTGATGTTTTTGTCTTTTAATGTAGCGACTACATCTAAGTATAGAGGCTCTCCAGTACTACCAAATTCTTTTGTTCGATCTAATACTGCAATTTTTTGAACATTTTTAGGTAATTCACTTAAAAAGTATTTAGCACTAAATGGTCTATATAAATGAACTTCTAAAAGACCTAACTTTTGACCATGTTTATTTAAATAATCAATGGTTTCTTTAATTGTTTCACAAACAGAACCCATAGCAACAATTACTTTTTTGGCAGATTTATGTCCATAATAATTAAATGGCCTATAATCAAGTCTTGTTCTTGTATTTATTTTCTTCATATAACGATTTACAATATCTGGTATTGCATCATAATATGAATTTCTAGCTTCTGTATTTTGAAAATAAATATCTCCGTTTTCAGCAGTTCCTCTAGTATTTGGATGATTTGGGTTTAAAGCTTTTTCTCTAAATTTTTCTAAAGCCTTTTCATCTATTAATCCTTTATATTCTTTTTCATCTAAAACATTTATTTTGTTAATTTCATGACTGGTTCTAAATCCATCAAAAAAGTGCATAAAAGGAATACTAGATTTAATAGCAGATAAATGGGCTACTGCAGAAAGATTGGCTGCATCTTGTACAGAAGAAGATGCAAGCATTGCAAATCCAGTGTTTCTAGCAGCGTAGATATCCTGATGATCACCAAAAATACTTAATGCATGTGTAGACAAACTACGAGCCGCTACATGCATCGTAAGTGGAAGCATTTCTCCTGCCATTTTATACATATTTGGAATCATTAAAAGTAATCCCTGACTTGCTGTATACGTACTTGTTAAAAGTCCGGCATTTAAACTACCATGAATCATTCCAGCCGCTCCAGCTTCACTTTGCATTTCTACAACTTTTACATTATCTTTAAATAAATTTAATCTTCCCTTACTACTCCATTCATCAATATGTTCGGCCATTGGACTAGAAGGCGTTATTGGATAGATTCCGGCTACTTCTGTGAACATATAAGAAGTATAACTACAAGCTTCATTTCCATCTACCGTCATCTGTTTTCTCATACACATCCTCTTTTCTACTCTTTTTTAATTATATCATGAATTTTCTTATTTAGAGCAAAAAAAAGAATTTATCTCTTATTCTTTTATATTATTTAGAGTTCATAATTTTTTTCATCTGTTTTAAGCCACTTTTTTCAATTCTAGAAATTTGAGCTTGGCTGATGCCAATTTCTTCTGAAAGTTCTACTTGTGTTTTTCCAATAAAAAAACGTTCTTTTAAAATATACTCTTCTTTTGGTTTTAGTTTCGTTAAAGCATCTTTTAAATCGATTCTGATATCTAGTGAAGATGTACTTTTTCCTTTATCTTCTAATTGATCTACTAAATAGATAGTATCTCCTCCATCATTATAAATTGGATCATAAATGCTTATAGCATCTTTTAAAGAATCCAATGAACTAACCACTTCATATTCATTTATTTTTAAGATATTTGCAATTTCTCTATTTGTTGCTTCTCTACCATATTTTCGTATAAAACTTTCTTTTTCTTTTAAAATTTTGTAAGCCGTATCTTTAATACTTCGTGCTACTCTTACACTACTATTATCTCTTAAATATCTTTTTATTTCCCCTAAAATCATAGGAACAGCATATGTTGAAAATTTGACTTCATGAGCCAAATCAAAATTATCAATAGCTTTAATAAGTCCAACACATCCAACTTGAAATAAGTCATCCATATTATCACATCTATTATTATATTTTTTTAAAATGGATAAAACTAATTTTAAATTTCCATTTACTAAATCATCTTTAGCAAAAGGATTTCCTTCTTTCATTTTGATAAATAATTCTTTCATTTCTTCATTTGTTAAAACTTTAATATTCGCAGTATTCACGTTAGCAATTTCTACTTTGTAACGTGCCATAAAAAAATCTCCTTTCATATCCATAATGATACAAAAAGAGATTTTTATTCATTTTATCTTATTATCACGTTTTAAATCATAAACAATATCTACATTTTTACAAACATTATCTGAATGCGTAACAATGATGATACATTTATTTTCTTTTTCAGCAAGATATTTAAAAGTTTTTAAAATATCATCTTCTGTTTCTTTATCTAAATTTCCAGTTGGTTCATCGGCTAAAATAATTTCTGGATTATAAGATAAACTTCTTGCAATAGCGACTCTTTGTTGCTCTCCTCCAGATAGTTTTAATACTCTTCTATTTGC
>CACZQZ010000118.1 GCA_902783405.1 uncultured Erysipelotrichaceae bacterium | reverse complement strand
TTTCCTTTGTTTTACGATTTTACAACAGGGGTTTTCATATCCTCCAAAACCGAATGTCGTGGGTTCAAGTCCTGCTTCCCCTGCCACGAAAATAATAGGTTTTGTGCCTGTTTATATATAAGAATTGATAGAAATATTGGTTCTTTTTTTTGAAATCAATTTGCAGATTTGATGAAAAATGAAAATATTTATTATACTTATGACAAAGTAATTGTTTTGAAAAATAATTAAAATTATTCTTTACATCTTATTTTACACTTTATCTGAATTTTAAAGGAGATGATAGTACATGAAAAAGATAAAAGTTAAAATGGATATTTATGAATTAAGAGCACTAATTAAGTGCATAAATGAGATGAGAAATAAATTATTTACTGAAAAAAAAGATACTTATGCAGTAGATGAGTTATTAGTAAAATATTTTGATTTATTACAAAAACAATAACATATTTATTAAACTGAAAATTCAGTTCTTTTTACATAGCCATTTTACTTAATTGTAGATTGGCTAAATTAAATAGAAAAGAGGAGAATGTATGCAAGAAAGAAAGTGCAAGGTAATTGCTATTACTAATCAAAAAGGTGGTGTTGGAAGAACAACAACTACTTTTAATCTTGGAGTAGCATTAGTAAAACAAGGTAAAAAAGTATTATTGATTGATGTTGATCCACAGAGTAATTTAACCACTTACGCAGGTTGGTATAATGAAGTGTTCTTTCCGGACCATTACAAGAAGCTATCAAGGCATATGGAATAATTGTTAAATATTTACCATGGTAAAAAAAGTAAAGACAATTTTTAGAAAAAAATATAAAAATACGTAAAAATCAAAGCATATATTTTTTTCTTTCCAAATTATAATAACGTAAAAAATTATTAAGTTAAAATTTTTTTGACAAAAATGTAGTAGATAAAAAGTATAAAATTAAATTTGTTGTGAAAAAAATAATAATATGATATAATTGTGCAAGATTAGGGAGTGATAGTAATGTGGTGGAATAGAAAAACTAGTCATCCATATTTATTTATTTTGAGTAGTATATTTTTTGTTATTTTACTTGTAGTTATATTAAATCATTTTAATATTTTTTACATTAATATACCTGAAGATGATAAACAAGCAGAAATATATATGTTAAAATTTTCGGCAATTGTGTCAATTATTGGAATGTCTGTTTGGTATTTTTCTTTGCGTTTTGCACTGAGAAAAGAGATAAGGAATAATAAGAAAAAGTAATTACGTGAAAGATTTATATGGGATATAATTGATGATACTAGATTTACTGTAGCTAATTATTGTTACGATTTGTGTAAAAAAATTTAACTTATTAATGATGATAGTGGTTTAGATTTTAGCAATAATACAAATCATATAGTTAATATGAATTTGTATAGATACAGGCTATTATGATTGGGAATTATTTAAATATTCGATGTTATAATCCAATTTTGGGTAGATTTTAAGTTTTGGCAGTAAAATTGTTATTTCAAATATAAATTGTGGTTATAATTTATGTGCATATTGTGATAACAATTCTATTAGCAAAGTTGTCCCTGATGGTATGTTGTGGAAAGGGTAAAGAATCAAAAAAAAGAATTTAATAGAGAAAATAGTTGATTTATTTTATGTTTTGTAATTTGTGTTTGATTTTCGGAGGAATTTATGATTAAAAAGAATAATTTTGTTATTATATCTAAGTGTATTATATTTTTATTAGGTATTTGTTTTTTATTGATGCATGTGAAATTTAATTTTATAATTATATCTTATGAAATTAGTACAATTATTGTATTCTTTTTTATAGTTTTTCTTTTATTTCAATTGAAATTAATAAAATTATTTCATAAATTGTTTCTAAAAACTATTTTTCTTTTAATTTTTGCTACATTTTTTATAGTATCAATAAAAATATTCAATATGAATTTCATATTTTTATTAGCATCTAAGCCTCGTCTTGTAATTGAACAATATCAAATAAATAAAAAAGAATATATTAAAACTATTTCCTGGAATCTTGATGAAACTATGATTAGCAATCCAATTGAAATAATATATGAAAGAGATTTTGGTTTAGGAACTTATTGTTATTCTGTTATTGAAAAAGTAGAAGTCAAACCTGATTCGTTCTTTTTAGCGATGGATGAAGTTAAGAAGAAAATTAATCTAAAACAAAAGTATGATAAATTAAAAGATAAAAAAATTTCATTTTGTGGTCGTAATTTATCTAGTCAGTGGAGATAAATATAATTATTTAGATGAAATGAAGGTGCTTAGTTAATGAATTTTTTTACTATAGTGAACGATATAACAGTTAAAATGCTTTTGGGGTATGTAATAGCAAGAATTGTACTATATTTTAAAAATATACCATCTAATAATTTGTCTGGAAAAGAAATTATTGGAATTATAATGGTACTTACGTTTATTATTTTAGAACCTTTTGAGGTTAGAGTTTTAAGATTTAGTTCTCCTAAAAATGCTTATCTTTTTTTTAAACCATTTTCAACAGTACGTGCAAATTTTTCTTTTGACAAGAAAAACTATGTATATATATATGATCCTGTAAAATATGGTCTAAGTACAATGTTTTTTGAAAAAAGGAATGGTTATTGGTATTATGGTACAAATGCTCGTTCGAAAAATTTTTATACCGAGAAAGGATCGGATAAAATATATATAGAACAACGAAAAACAAAAAGTGGCAAATTTTTGGTATTAATTTATTACGTGAAAGATTCGATAGAACACAAAATACAGGATATTCTTAATACTAACTTCGAAATGGGGGAAGTAAAATATCCACATATTATTTATTATTATGCAGTTTTGGACAAAGTTCCAAATGATTATGATATTTATATTGATGATGAGAAAGTAAAAATAACATGAGAAAACGGCATATGGGAAAATGATTGATAAAATAAAAAAAGGAAATTTTAAAATAAAAGAAATTGTATTAGATACATATAAAGATTTAATAAAATAAAGTTTGAATCCAAAACATTATTATGTCATAAAAAAATTAAAACACTAATAATTAGTGTTTTTTAAGTATTTCATTAATAAAATTACTTTTTGATTTGGTATACAATTTCCTGTTATCAGAATATTTATTGCCAAGTCAATTTTTAACATTTCATATTGTTTTAGTATATTGGGATTACTTTTTAATACGTCTCTAAAAGTAATCATGTTTTTATAACGAGCACAATCGATAGGAATAACATGGATAAGAAAGAAAGTCTCATTTTTATTTTGATTTATTAATAGAATTTCATCTTTTATATTATAAATTACATGTTATTCTTTATATATTTAGCTAAAGGAATATCTGCAGGACATAAGTCATAATTTTGTATTTCTTCTTTTGATACATATATGTACTCACTATGATCGTGTAAATTAAACTTACCACTCAAATATTCACATTCATATAATCTCAAATCCACAGTTTTTGTGGGATACTCACAAATATTATTAATCAAAAATGCTTTAGCTTTAATATTTAATTCGAATTCTTCTTTTATCTCTCTTTCAATGGCTTTCTTTTCATCTTCATTTGGTTTGACTTTTCCACCAGGAAATTCCCATTTTCCTAATACATTAGGGTCACCTGTACTTCTTTTAGCTATTAGATATTTATCTTCTTTTTGTATGAGTGCTGCAACTACAGTTATCATCATGATTCATCACCTGACAAAATTATATCATTTTTATATCAAAAATAATAGTTTAAAAAAATATCACAATTTAAATTACTTCTTAGTAATTATGAATCGGACTTTAAGTTCTATTTTTTAAACAATAAAAATCCTAGTTGTAAATATTAACTAAGATTTTAATATTTTATTATTGTTTTTTTATTCTTTTTTCAACTACACTTATAGCGTGCATAGGACACACTAATTTACATAGATGACATCCTACACATTTAGACCCATCAATTATTGGTTTTCTATTTTCTTCATCAAATTTAATAGCAGAATGTCCTCCATCTCGGCAAGAGATAAAACATCTTCCGCAGCCTATACATTTATCATAATTAAATTTAGGGAAAAGAATTGTATCTCTTTCTATATGATCTGCTTCTACAACACATTTTTTCGATAATCCAATAAAATCACTTACTTTATTAAACTTATTTTCAACCATAAATATTTTTAAACCTAAAATTAAATCATCTATGATTCGATATCCA